>JAMOBD010000012.1 GCA_039908345.1 Magnetospirillum sp. WYHS-4 | reverse complement strand
CCGGCGGCGACGCGGGGCCGGCCGCCGCTTCGCGCCAGCGACAGGGCGCCGTCTCCGCCAGCCACGCCGCGACCGCCACCCATATCCCCGACTTGGAGGAGAAGTGGCGAAAGACGGCCGCCTGGGTAATTCCGACGGCGCGGGCGATGGCTTCGGTGGTGACCCGCTCGGGGCTCTCCTCGGAAGCCAGGCGAAGGGTGGCGGCGACGATCTCGTCCCGGCGCTCTTCCGCGCTCTTACGCCGGCGCATGGCCAGTCTCCAGGACACCTTCGCGCAGCGCGTGAATGGCGTCGAAGCGCCCGAATATCTTCTCGTCGTGAGTGACCACCACCACGGCCGCGTCCTGCTCCACCGCCACCCGGCGGAACAAGTCCATGGCGATGCCTGCCCGGACCGAATCCAACGCCGCCGTCGGCTCGTCGGCCAGGATGACCCGTGGTCGGTTGGCCAAGGCGCGGGCGATGGCGACCCGTTGCGCCTGGCCGCCGGAAAGCTGGGAGGGGTAGCTGTGGCCGCGTTCCCCGATCTCCAGGTAATCCAGCAGTTCCTGGGCACGGCGACGCGCCGCCGGCTTGTCCCATCCTGCCAGGTCCAATACCACCAGCACGTTCTCCAGCGCCGTCAGAAAGGGAATGAGATTATGGAACTGGAAGATGAAACCGATCTTTTCCAGACGCAGGCGGCGCAAATCCTTGCGCAGCCACCGTCCGTCGTAGACCGGATCGCCGTCCAGACGAATGCTTCCGGCGCTGGGTTCCACGATGGCGCCGATGACGTTGAGCAGGGTGCTCTTGCCCGACCCGCTGGGCCCCAACAATCCCACCACCGTGCCGGCGTGGATATCGAGGTCCAGGTCGCGCAACGCATCGACGCGGGTCGAGCCTTCGCCGTAATGCTTGGCGATCCCGCGCAGTTCGATCAGGGGACAGCCGGACATGGTCACCCTCCCAGCGCCTGGGCCGGGTCGATGCGCAACGCGTAGCGCACCCCGGCCAGACTGGCCAGCACGCAGACCGCCAGCACGATCCCGGCCAGGATCAAATCGTCGCCAACCAGCAGCACGATGCGGCGGGGGAAGTGTTCGTGTACCGAATAGACCAGAGCGGCCCCGGTGGAAAAGCCGATGACCCCCATGGCGAGCGCCTGCTGCAGGATCAGGCCGACGATGGCGCGGTCGGGGGCGCCGATCAGCTTCAGGGTGGCGATCTCGCGGGTCTTGTCCAGGGTCATGGTATAGACGATGAGGGCGATCACCACCGCCGAGACGATCAGCAGCAGGATGGTGAACAGGCCGATCTGCTTGCGCGCCTTGTCGACCAGGGAGGACAGCAGAAGTTCCTCCTGTTCCGCCTGGGTCAGCGCCGTCAGGTGCTTCCAGCGCGACACGCCCGCCGCCACTTCCCTGGGCGAAACGCCGGGCTTGACGCGGGCGATCACCGCATTGACCTGATTGGAATTGGCGGTCTCGCCCCGCGCCGCCTGGTTGCGCGCCGCCGCCCCGTCCAAGGTGAATTGCAGGGTCTGGGCATCCTTGAGGGTGAGATAGGCGACCGGATTGCCCACGGAATCCACCTGTCCGGCCGTATGGCCGACCACGGTGAAGACGTCCTTGCCCAGCTTGATCTCGGCCCCCAGGGGAATGCCGGCGCGGCGGTCGATGACCATCTCGAAGTGGCTACGCCCGATCGGCCGCCCGGCGATCACCGCCAACGGGCCGCCCGGATGGCCCGGTTCGTAGCCGATGACGAACATCCGCACCTTGCGGGCGTCGACCGGCGCCTCGACCACCTGATAGGTGATGACCCCGGCCTCGGCCACCCCGGCCAGGCGAGCGACCGTGTCGCGGGCATCGCGGGGAATGCGCGATGTCTCGGCGAAGGGCCCGCGCCGGCCCGGCTCCACCACCCAGAGATCTGTGCCCGCCGCCCGCGCCAGGGTCAGCGCGTCGCTCTCCAGGCCGCGGAAGATGCCGACCATGGACATCACCACGCCCAGCAGCAGGGCAAGGCCCAGGCACGTCAGCAGGAAGCGGCCGCGATGGTGGCGGATATCGCGGAGCGCCAAGTTCACGACGTCTTCTCCCGCGCCTTCCGGCCCTCGGCGAAGCCTGGCTGCGGGCGGGCGACGACGGCATCCCGGATGGCCAAGCCCTCGACCTCGAGACGTCCGTCGCTCAGGCGTTTGAGGACGCGGACCGGCCGGCGGCGCAGCATGCCGTCCTGAATCAACCAGACGGCGCCCTCGGCAACCGCGACGGCTGGAATCACCGTTCCCTCGGCAGCGCGACCGACGGCGACCAGTACCTCGGCCTGCTCTCCCAGATGGAAGCGGGCGGGAATGGTGTCGAAAGCCGCATGGACGCGTCGTTCCTCGGCGATACGATCGCTCTCGATGTCGATGCGGGCGACGCGGCCGGCGAAAACCTGGCCGGGCAGCGAACGCAGGCGGATTTCCGCCCCCTGCCCTTCCGCCAGGCTGCCGGCGAGCGCTTCGTCCACATAAGCCCGTGCCCAAACCGTGGCCGGATCGATGACGGTGAAGACCGAGGTCCCCGGCGCCACCGCCGCGCCCAACTCCTTGGACCGTTCGACCACCAGGCCGTCGTAGGGCGCCGCCAGGATGTACTTGGCGAGCAGAGCCTCCTCGCGCTGCATTTGCGCGCGGGCGGCCTCCAGGGCACCTCGCGCCACTTCCAGGTCGGCGGCGGAGACCGCTACGTCGGCCACCGCCACATCGGCCGCCGAATTGGCGTCCTCGGCCGCTTCCTTGGAAACGGCGCCGTCGCGCACCAAGCTCTGACGCCGCTGGTTGACGTTGCGCTTCTGGCCCAGGGTGGCGCGCGCCCGGTCTAGCCGCGCCTGGGCCTGGGCGAGGCCGGCCTGGCCCTGGCGGAACTGTGCCTCCGCCTGGGCCAGCTTGGCCCGCTGTTCACGGTCGTCGAGCCGGGCGAGTAACTGCCCGGCCTTGACGCTCTGGCCGTGGTCGGCAGCCAGTTCGATAAGGGTCCCTGTCACCTCGAAGCCCAACTTGGACAGGATGCGCGCCTCGACGGTGCCCAGGCCATAGACGGTCACCGGCGCGTCGGTGGCGGGATGGAGGATTTCGACTTCGAGCGGCTGCCCCGTCCTGAACCAGACTCCGCCCCCGCCGACGGCCAGCACGGCCACAACGACGAGAAAACCCCGCGACCGGAAAACCCTGGAAATCGCCATCGCACCCTGCCGTTAATCTTTAGTGAGCATTGACTAACATGGCATGACGAACACGAGGGATCAAGAGGCGCCTTGCATTGGCACCGGCTTCAAGGCACCTTTAACCCTGGAAGTCGGCCTGGGCATTATTCGGATACTCCATGGAAAGGCTCATCGGAATCACAGCCGATCAACTCAGGGAGGCCATGGATAAAGGGCCTTTGAAAGACCTGCGGTGCCTCGTATGCAAAGGCGAGGACATGCAGGCCTTCGTAAGGCCGGCCTACGATCCTCGCGACGCGACGGACATGGCTGCCCAGGGGACATTGTGCTTCCCGGCAGATCTAAGTCAGCGCAACGTCGGACCTTGGCTGGTGCCGATCACCTGCCTGCGTTGCGGTTACGTCATGATGTTCGACAGCGCCATCCTGGCAAGGCAAGAGCCTCATGAGCCTTAACTTGGTCCATAGCAGCCCGCCGCCCGATGGGGGCGGTGGCGGCGGGGATATCGTCGCCCGCGTCGGCGCCTTGGAAGCCGAGGTGAAGCTTGTGCGCGGCGATTTGGCGGGCATCAAGGAAAGACTGGCCAATATCGAGGGCCGGCTCGCCAACCTGCCGACGACATTCCAGATGCTGACATGGTTCGTCGGCGTCGCCATGGGCCTCACCGGCTTGGTCTTCGCCATCGCACGGACCGTCTGATCTCAATCCCGGTGATAGGGATGCCCCGCCAGGATACACTGGGCGCGGAATATCTGTTCCGCCAGCAGGCCGCGCACCAGCATGTGCGGCCAAGTCTGGGGGCCGAAGGACAGCACCAGGTCGCCTTGGCGGCGGACCGTCTCGTCCAGGCCTTCGGCGCCGCCGATCAGGAAAGCGACGTCGCGCCGGCCTTCGTCCCGCCAGACGCGCAACCGGTCGGCGAAGCCGTCGCTCGACAGCGGCTTGCCGCGGGAATCCAGCACCACCAGGGCCGCGCCTTCGGGTACCGCGCCCAGCAGCAGGTCAGCCTCGCGCTTTTTGAGTTCGGGGGCGGGAAGGCGGCGCTTTTCCTCCACCTCGCGGAGCGTGAGCGGGAACGCGACGCGCCCGGCATAATGCTCGTAGAGCGCCTTCTCCGGGCCGGACTTGGCCCGTCCCACGGCGGCGATCAGCAGGCGCAAGGGCGTCAGGCCGTCGCGCCCGGGGCTTCCTCGGCGGCCCCGGCCTTGGGCTTGCGGACCGTCTTGCGGACGGGCTTTTCCTTGGCGTCGGGCAAGGTCGCCCACATCTTCTCCAGGCCGTAGAACTCGCGCACCTCGGCGCGGAACAGATGGACGATCACGTCGCCCGCATCCAACAGAGCCCAATCGCCCTGGGGCACGCCTTCCAGCGACGGGTTCCTCACCCCGGCTTCCTTGATCTTTTCCTGGAGACGTTCGGCCATGGCGCAGACGTGGCGCTGCGAGGTACCGGTCACGATGACCAGATAGTCGGCAAGGGACGACTTGCCTGCGAGATCGATGACGACCATGTCCTGGGCCTTGTCGTCATCCAGGGATTTCTGCACCAGCTTCAGCAGGGTCGCCGGAGCCGATGCCTTGCGCGTTCGAGGTGTTATCGTCTTTTCCTTTCTTTTCCAGCGGTCCCGGCCGCCCGGATACGCGTCGAGGACTCGGGATGCGGGGGAATCCCCAGGAACGCCCAGGCGGGCGGTATGCGATCCGCCAGGGCGCCCCTTCCCGGCCCGTCGATGCGGAATCCGGCGAAATGCCGCGCCGCCGTTCCCGACAGCGCTCTTAGAGAATAGGATGGCCGGGCGAAGACCGCAACCGGCACGGTATGGAAGATCGCCATCCAGCGCCGCCAGCGGGGCATCTGCACCAGATTGTCTGCCCCCATCAGCCAGATGAAGCGTAGGCCGGGAAAGCGGTTCCGCAGGGCCTTCAGGGTATCGGCCGTGTAGCGGGTGCCCAGTTCGGTCTCGATGGCGGTGGGACGGATGCGGGGGTGGGCGGCGATGCGCGCCGCTTCCGCCAGCCGCTCGCCGAGGGGCGCCATGCCGTCCGCCGGCTTCAGGGGATTCTGCGGCGAGACCAGCCACCAGACTTCGTCCAGGCGCAGGCGCCGCAGGGCATGCAGGCTGACGTGGCGGTGCCCGGCATGGGCCGGGTTGAACGAACCGCCCAGAAGGCCGACGCGCCGCGTCATCCCGGCCGGCACTGGCCCGAGCCGCGCACCTTGTACTTGAAGGTGGTGAGCTGTTCCACGCCCACGGGACCCCGGGCATGCATGCGGCCGGTGGAGATGCCGATTTCCGCCCCCATGCCGAACTCGCCGCCGTCGGCGAACTGGGTGGAGGCGTTGACCATGACGATGGCGCTGTCCACTTCGGCCAGGAACTTCTCGGCCGCTTCCTCGTCTTCCGTCAGGATGGATTCGGTATGCTGGGACCCGTGGGCGGCGATATGGGAGATAGCCTCGTCCAGGCCGCCCACCACCTTCACCGACAAGATGGCGTCCAGGTATTCGGTGTCCCAGTCCTCGGGTGTCGCCGCCTTGGCCCGGGCCTCGATGGCGCAGGTTTCGGCGTCGCCCCGGATCTCGCAACCCTTGGCGATCAGGTCGTCCAGGATGGGCGGCAACAGGCGGGCTGCCACGGCGCGGTCGACCAGCAAGGTCTCGGTGGCGCCGCAGATGCCGGTGCGGCGCATCTTGGCGTTCAGCACCACCTTGCGGGCCAGTTCAGGATCGGCCTTTTCGTGCAGATAGGTATGGCAGATGCCTTCCAGGTGCATGAACAAGGGAATGCGGCTTTCCGTCATCACCCGTTCCACCAGCGACTTGCCGCCGCGCGGCACGATGACGTCGATGACCCCCACCATTTTCAGCATCTCGCCCACCGCCGCCCGGTCGCGAGTGGGAACCAGTTGGATCGCCGCCTCGGGCAGGCCCGCGGACCGCAGGCCCGCTTCCAGGCATTCGACGATGGCGACCGAGGAATGGAAGCTTTCCGACCCGCCGCGCAGAATCGCCGCGTTGCCCGCCTTCAGGCAAAGCCCGCCGGCATCGGCCGTCACGTTGGGCCGGGATTCGTAGATCACCCCGATGACGCCCAGCGGCACCCGCACGCGGGCGATGTCGAGCCCGTTGGGCCGGGTCCAGCGGGCCATTTCCTGGCCCACCGGGTCGGGCAGGGCGGCGATGTCCTCCAGTCCTTTGGCCATCGCCTCGATGCGCGCCTCGTTGAGCATCAGGCGATCCAGCAAGGCCTTCGTAAGGCCCTTGGCCTCGCCGTCCGCCAAGTCCTTGGCGTTTGCTGCCAAGATGGCGTCCCGGCGCGCACGCATGCCGTCCGCCATGGCGCGGAGGGCCGCATCCTTCCGGGCGGAGGAGGCAAGCCCCAGTTGGCGGGCGGCGGTCCGGGCGGCCTCCCCCAGGCCCCGCATGATGGCGGGAATGTCGTCGGTGGCGGTCATCGGCGAATCCTTTCGGTCACGAGCGCCCATCATAGCAACCCCCAGTCCGTCGCCAAGGGGGAAGGACGCATGACAGGTCCCGGCGATCCGGCTAGGATGTCGGCATGCGCAAGGCTCATGTCACGCCCCTCGATTTCAAGAACGGCCGCATCGACCTGTCCCACGGGGCGGGCGGGCGGGCCATGGCCCAGTTGATCGCCGAGATTTTCGCCGCCGCGCTGGACAACGAGTTCCTGCGCCAGCAGAACGACCAAGCCCTTTTCCCGGTGCCCGGCGGCCGCATGGCCATGACCACCGACGGCTACGTCATCTCGCCCTTGTTCTTCCCCGGCGGCGACATCGGCTCGCTGGCCGTGCACGGCACGGTCAACGACCTGGCCATGGGCGGGGCGCGGCCGCTCTACCTGTCGGCCGGCTTCGTCATCGAGGAAGGTTTCCCGCTAGGCGACCTGAAGCGCATCGCCGAATCCATGGCCCGCGCCGCCCGCGAGGCCGGCGTGCAGGTAGTCACCGGCGACACCAAGGTGGTGCAAAGGGGCAAGGGCGACGGGGTTTTCATCACCACCACCGGCATCGGCCTGGTGCCCGACGGCGTCCAGATTTCCGGTGATCGCGCCCGGCCGGGCGATGCGGTGCTTGTTTCGGGAACCATCGGCGACCACGGGGTCGCCATCATGTCCAAGCGCGAGAACCTGACCTTCGAGACCGAGATCCTCTCCGATTCCGCGGCCCTGCATGGCCTGGTGGCCGACATGCTGGCGGCGGCGCCCGGCATCCATGTGCTGCGCGATCCTACCCGTGGGGGGCTTGCGGCCACCCTGAATGAGATCGCCCACCAGTCGGGAGTCGGCATGCGCCTGAAGGAAGCCGCGATCCCGATCCTTCCGGCGGTGCAGGGCGCCTGCGAGCTGCTGGGGCTCGATCCCCTCAACGTCGCCAACGAGGGCAAGCTGATCTGCATCTGCCCGGCCGTCGACGCCCCCGCCGTCCTGGCCGCCATGCGGGCCCATCCCTTGGGGCGCGAGGCCGCCGTCATCGGCCAGGCGGTGGCTGACGACCACCGCTTCGTGGAAATGGAAACCTGCTTCGGCGGCACCCGCATCGTCGATTGGCTGGCCGGCGAGCAACTACCACGCATCTGCTGACGCGGGACTTGCCAGCATCGCCGCCATGCTGTATGAACGAAAAATATTTCGTCATACTGGAGGCAGTCCATGCGGATCGCGACGGTGATGGGATCGGTGATCGTGTTGGCGGCCGGTACCGCCCAGGCCCATTTCCAGGAGTTGATTCCCGATCGCGACATCGTCGCGGCCGAGGATGGCAAGGCGGTCCGCCTCGGCCTGGCCTTCACCCATCCCATGGCCAACAGACCGGCGATGGAAATGGCGTTTCCCAAGCGTTTCGGCGTGGTGGCCAGCGGCAAGACGCAGGACCTGTCGGCCAGCCTGAAGCCACGCAAACTCCAGGGCAAGTCGGCCTACGAGGCCAGCTACGGCTTGGCCGCGCCCGGCGATCACTTGTTTTTCGTCGAGCCCGCGCCCTATTGGGAAAAGGGCGAAGGCAAATGGATCGTCCATTACACCAAGGTGGTGGTGAACGCCTTCGGCACCGAGGAAGGCTGGGACGCCCTGGTCGGGCTGCCGGTGGAGATCGAGCCCTTGGCCCGGCCCTACGGCCTGTGGACCGGCAACTTGTTTCGGGGCGTGGTCAGGCGCGACGGCAAGCCGGTGCCGGGGGCGACGGTCGAGGTGGAATACCGCAGCGAGGGGAAAGTGAAGGCGCCGGCCGATCCCTTCGTCACCCAGGTGGTCAAGGCCGACGCCAACGGCGTTTTCGCCTATGCCCTGCCGCGGGCCGGCTGGTGGGGATTCGCTGTCCTGGTGGATGGCGACGCGAAAATTCCCGGTCCCGACGGCAAGCCTGCCGACGTCGAACTGGGGGGGCTTATCTGGGTCCGCGCCACGGACATGAAGTAGGGCAAGGGAAACTGCCATGGCCCATCTCGTGGACGGCATCCTGACCGCTCCGGTAATCGTCGGCGCGACCCTGCTGACGGCGGGCGGCGTGGCGATGGGGCTGCGGCGGCTGGAGGCCGACCACCTTCCGAAGGCCGCCCTGCTCGGATCGGCCTTTTTCGTCGCCTCGCTCGTTCATGTGCCCATCGGGCCGTCCAGCGCCCATCTGTTGCTCAACGGGACCATCGGGCTTTTGCTCGGCTGGCGGGCTTTTCCGGTGATCCTGGTGGGGATTTTGCTGCAAGCCGTGCTGTTCGGGTATGGCGGCCTGACCGTGGCCGGGGTCAACACCCTGGTCATGGCCGGACCGGCGGTCGCCGTGCATCTTCTGCTCTGTCCCTGGGTGCGCCGTGCGCCGCCTCCCTCCTACGCGCTGCTCGGCGGGCTCGCCGGAGCGGGCGGCATCGCGCTGACGGCAGCCTCGGTGGGGCTGGCCTTGGCACTGAGTGGACGAGAGTTCCTGCCGGCCGCCGGCGCGGTCTTCCTTGCCCATCTGCCGATCATGGTAGTCGAAGCCCTGCTGGCGGGCGCCGTGCTGCAACTGTTGGGAACCGTGCGGCCCGACTTGATCATTCCCCGTCCGGGAATTGCTCGCGGAGCCTGAAGACATCCTCGGCGATCCGCTCGAACAGGTCGACCAGCAACGGGTCGAAGTGAATCCCCGCATTCTCCTTCAGGAACAGGACGGCCTGTTCGAGGGGCCAAGGCTGCTTGTAGGGCCGGGCCGAAGTCAGGGCGTCGAAAACGTCGCAAACCGCGCCAATGCGCCCTTCGAAGGGGATGTCCTCGCCCTTAAGTCCATTGGGATAGCCGCTGCCGTCCCATTTCTCGTGGTGGGTGAGAGCGATGGACCGGGCCATGCGCATCAGTTCGGAATCGTGCCCTTCCAGGATATCGGCACCGATGGTGACATGACGTTCCATGATCCGGCGCTCTTCGGGATCGAGGCGTCCGGGCTTCAGCAGCACCGCGTCGGGAATGCCGATCTTGCCGACGTCGTGCATCGGACTGGCATAGAGGATGGTCTCCGCCTGGGCTTCGGTCCAGCCGGCGGCCAGCGCCAGCATCTGGGAGGCGCGACTCATGCGGATGACGTGGGCCCCGGTCTCGTTGTCGCGGAATTCCCCGGCGCGGCCCAGGCGGCGCACGATCTCCAACTGGGTTTGGCGGACTTCCTGGGTCCGTTCCCGCACGACCGCCTCCAACTCCTCCGCCCGCAGGCGTTGATTGCTGTAATAAATGCGAGCTTCCAGCATGTTGCGGATGCGCAGCAGGACTTCCCACTGCTCGAAGGGCTTGGTCAGGAAGTCCTTGGCGCCCATGTCGAGGGCGCGGCGGCGGGTTTCCTGGTCGGTTTGGGCGGTGAGCACCAGAACCGGCAGATAGTCGTCGCCCAGGTCGCGTTTGAGGATTTCCATCACTTGGATGCCGTCCAGATACGGCATGCGGATATCGAGCAGGATCAGGTCGTGGTGGCGTTCCCTGAACAATCCCTCCACCTTGCGGGGATCGGAGGTTGCATCCACGCGGACGTAGCCGGCGTTCTCCAGGATCGCGCACAACAGCGCCACGTTCACCGGATTGTCGTCGACAACCAGGATCTTCGCTTTCAGGATGCGGTCCTCGAGTCCGTTCACGTCAGATCCTTGCCACGGGAAAATGCCCAGGCTGCCAAGCCGCCCTCGCCAGGGTATGAAAAAGGGCGCGGTCGCGCAACCGATTGCGTCAGCTTGCTTCAATGGCCAGACTGGCAGAACCGAGGAAGGACCCAAGCCGCTTGGAACGCACCACCCGCCGCATGCCGCCGCCCGCCGATCCGTCCGGGCCGCGCGACGATCTTTGGACGCTGAAGGCGCTGCTTCCTTATCTGTGGCCGCCGGGGGAGGTCGAACTGCGCGTCCGTGTCGTCGCCGCACTCGTGCTGCTGGTGGCGGCAAAGGTTGGTACCGTGGGAGTGCCGCTGCTGCTCAAGCAGGCCGTCGACGCCTTGGCGACGCGGGGCGTCGGGGCGATGGTGGCTGTGCCTCTTGGCCTGATCCTCGCCTACGGGGCCGTTCGCGCCGGCGCGCAGTTGTTTCGCGAACTCCAGGACGCCTTGTTCGCCAAGGTATCTCAACGGGCCATGCGGGCCTCGGCCTTGGCGACCTTTCGGCACCTGCACCGGCTCAGTCTGCGGTTCCACCTGGAACGGCAGACCGGCGGCCTCAGTCGGGCCATCGAACGCGGCACCCGGGGAATCGAGATCGTTCTGCGGTTGATGCTGTTCAGCATCGGGCCGGTGATCCTGGAAATCGGTCTGGTGGCGGCCGTGCTTTGGTCGTTGTTCGACGCCCGCTTCGCCCTTGCGACCCTGGGTACGGTGGCGCTCTATGGCGCCTGGACCCTGACGCTGACCGAATGGCGCAACCGCATCCGGCGGCGGATGAACGAAAGCGACAGTCTGGCTCATTCCAAGGCCATCGATTCCCTGCTCAACTACGAGACGGTCAAGTATTTCGGCAACGAGGAGCACGAGGCCCGGCGGTTCGATCAGTCCCTCGCGGCCTACGAATCCGCGGCGGTCCGTACCCGGACATCGCTGGCTTTGTTGAATTCCGGGCAGGGCCTTATCATCGCGGCCGGCGTGACGCTGGTGATGGCCATGGCCGCCGACGGCGTGGCGGACGGGCGCATGACCGTGGGCGACTTCGTGCTGGTCAATACCTACCTGCTTCAGCTCTACCTGCCGCTGAACTTCCTTGGAACCGTCTACAGGGAGATCAAGCACGCCCTGGTGGACATGGAATCCATGTTCCGCCTGTTGACGCGTGAGGTGGAGGTGCCGGACCGGCCGGAGGCGCCGGCCCTTGTCCTGGACGGCGCGGAAATCGTTTTCGACGACGTGGGCTTCCACTACGATTCCCGGCGGCCGATCCTGGCGGGACTGTCCTTCACCGTCCCGGCGGGTAAGACCGTGGCATTGGTGGGCCCCAGCGGCGGCGGCAAGTCGACCGTCGCCAAGCTGCTTTTCCGCTTCTACGACGTCACCGGCGGCCGGATTCTCGTCGACGGCCAGGATCTCCGGGAGGTGACCCAGGCATCGCTGCGGGCCGCCATCGGCATCGTGCCCCAGGACACGGTGCTGTTCAACGACAGCATCCGCTACAATATCGGCTACGGCGACCCGGCGGCGGCCCAGGACGATATCGAAGCGGCCGCCCGCCTCGCCCATATCGACGGTTTCGTGGGCTCGCTGCCCGACGGCTATGCCACGGTGGTCGGTGAACGGGGCCTGAAGCTGTCGGGGGGCGAGAAGCAGCGGGTCGCCATCGCCCGCACCATCCTGAAGCGACCCCGCATCCTGGTCTTCGACGAAGCCACCTCCGCCCTCGATTCCCGCACCGAACGGGAGATTCAGGGAAACCTGGAGGAAGTCGCGGCCGGGCATACCACCCTGGTCATTGCCCACCGCTTGTCGACCGTCGTGGGGGCGCACGAGATTCTGGTGCTGGAGGAAGGTCGGATCGCCGAACGGGGAACCCACCTGGAATTGTTGCTGGCCGGCGGCCGCTACGCCGAGATGTGGGCGCGCCAGCAAGCGGCGGCGCCGGAGGCCGGCTGACCGGTCAGGACTGGGGGCGGGGAGACGGGAGTTGGCGCAGTAAGGCCGGCCAGACCTTGGCCCAGCAGCACTCGTGTTCCTGGTCAGGAACCACCACCAGCCGCGCGGCATGATCGGCGCCCAGGGAGCGCATATAGGAATCGGCCACCAGACGCGGCATGATTCGGTCGTCGGCACCGACGAAGTGCACCTGGGGCAGGCCTTTGATCCGGGTCGCGGCGCCGGCCGGATTCTTGGAACCCTGCATGGGCTGGACGCCGTGGTGGCGGGTCCAAATTTCGTGATCCAGCGTTCCCGCCACGGTCGCCAGGACCGCCACGTCGTCGCGGCGAGCCGCCACCAGCGCGGCCAGGGCGCCGCCCCCGGAAAAGCCGATCAGGACGACTTGATCGGCGCCGCTCTTCTTCTTCAGGTGGCCGATGGCCCGGTCGGTCCCGGCGATCGCCTCCTCGGAGAACCGATGGCTGGTCCACATCCGGACATCGCAGCCCTTGCCCCACCGTTCCATCGTGTATTGGCAGGGACGGCCGAGATAGGCCACGGCGGGAGAGGAATCGGCCAGGGCAAGATCGAGGGCGATGGGGCGCAGCGGAGTCGGGTCCCCGGTCGGCAGCCCGCGGGGCGAGAAGGCGTTGCCGTCCCCCTCGATATAGACCCGGAGTTCGCGGGCCGGGGAAGACGAGGCCTTCTGAAAGGACGTGAGGACGAAGGGCCCGACATCGATCGGGCTTTCCTTCCAGCCACTGGCCTTGACCTGGTCCAGCACGACGCCGGTGGGATCGAAGTACTCCCGGCAACCGCCGGCCGCCAGTAGGCAGAAGAAAGACAGGCAGAGAGCCCGGCTGTTAAGCCGGGCTCTCCACTTAGCCATCTTGGGGACGCAGTCGCGAATGGTCTTAGAAGTCCACCCGGAGCTTGGCAAGGCCCTTGTACTCGGTGTAGTCCTCGCGGAGCAGAACCGTC
This sequence comes from Magnetospirillum sp. WYHS-4, assembly GCA_039908345.1. Classification (NCBI taxonomy): domain Bacteria; kingdom Pseudomonadati; phylum Pseudomonadota; class Alphaproteobacteria; order Rhodospirillales; family Rhodospirillaceae; genus Magnetospirillum; species Magnetospirillum sp. WYHS-4. The sequence continues at coordinate 39,763 of JAMOBD010000012.1, read as the reverse complement.
TCACCCTGCAGCTGGGCCGTCACGTAGCCACCCAGGGCCAGGTTGAAGCCGAGGCCGGTGCGCAGACCGAAGTCGTCGTCTTCAGGCTTGGTCTGGCCGGCGGCGACCACGATCGCATCCTTGGAGAAGTCCCACTCGCCCTGGATCAGAACATAGGGGGTGAACTTGCCGCCGAAGAAGCCGTAGCCGACGCGGGCGCCGAGGATGCCCTGACCCAGGGTGGTATCCTGCTCGGCGATCCGAACCTTAGGCGACAGAGCGTTGGTGCTCTTCTCGAGGAAGGAGTCCTTGGTCTCTTCGGTGTAGAGGACACCGGCGTGAGCATGGAGCTTCCAGGCCTTGATGGTGTGGTCGGCGTTGATGGTGCCGGCCGCGAACCAACGGGTCGCATCGGTCTCGCCCGTCCAGGTCTCGTTCGTGGTCAGGTATTCCTTGCGGCTCAGGTCGTAGTTCAGCCAGGCATAGCCGCCGGTGGCGTCGATGCTGAACATGTTGGTCAGCTTGAGGGACGCGTAGGGGGCGACCATCCAGCCGGAGCCGTCGATGCTGCCGCGGTTGAAGGTGGTGTCGATGTTGGAGGATTCGTAACCGGCGCTGAGGCCAATCAGGAAGCGATCCTTGATCAGGTAGTCGACACCCACCAAGCCGGTGAGAATGTTGCCGTCGAAGGCCGTGGCGACGTTGTCGTTGTCGACGGAGGTGTAGGCGCCCTGCACCCACACGCCGATGCCCTTCTTGGCGTTACCGCCGGCGATACCGATCTGGCCGGAATTCTCGTCCATCGAGTAGGTCACCGGATTGCCGGGATCCTTCACGGCGGCCATGCGCTGCGAAATGCGGTTGCTGATCAGCGACATGGTCTGCACCGTCGCGGCCCGCAGCGTCTCGGTCGAGGTCACGACCGACGAAGCCGAGTTCGACGTGTGGTTCGCCACGCAGGAGCTGGAATAGGTCGAGCGACCGCCGCCATAGGTGCTGGAGGCCGACTTGGTGGTCAGGTAGGTGCTGTTGGTGCCGTAGGTCGAGTCTTGGCACGAGTAGGTCGCGCTGAAGACAGCGAGCGACTTAAAATTCAAGGTTTCGTCGGCGGATCCCGCCATGACGTCACGGCCACCGAGGCCCGCCACGGCGGCAATGCCCACCACAGCGACCAGTGCCCGGCGCATCGAGAAATACTGCTTCATTTTCTCTGTCCCCTTTCAGGCTTGTGTCTCTTCCCCCCTCCGCAAGCGACTACTGGCGCACGGCGGGAGCCGTTGATCTTCAGTATTTGGGCCACAGATCGAGTGTGGGTTTCAAGCGAATTGTGGTCGTTAACCGTCTTCAGCCTCCAATCGCCTCCTCCCCCGTGACATTTTTACCACAACCCTTGGGGTCGTTCAGGATCGCGGAGAGGATCAGGCGGCTGGAGCGCCAGGGGTTTTGCCTTGCCGGGCCCCCGGCCGCCTCCTAGTATCGCATCGGAGCGGCGGATGCAAGGAGCGGGCGATGGCGAACGAGAAGGGGCTCCTGGCGGCCGCGGACAAGGGCGGACTCGCCTTGGTCGCGATCGGCGGCTTGGCGGCGTTGCTCGCGGTTCTCCTGCCGATCCCGGTCTTCTTGCCGATCGGCATTTGGTACCAGTCCGAATCCATGTCGGCCTTTCTTGCGGTCGCCGCGGGCGTCGCGGCCCTGGGGATCGCGCTCATGGGCCTGACCCGGGCCTGGGTCCGGTTGGTGCTGGTCCACCCCGCGCCTCTTCTCGCGTTCGGATTGGCCGCCTGGTCCGTCGTCGCCGGGGCTTTCCAGTCGCTGCCCTGGGCGGGATGGTACGGCAGCCCCGAGATCGGCGAGGGCGTCTATTGGTACCTGGAACTGGGAATCTTCGTCGCCAGCGGCATGATTCTGGCCCGGACGCGGTGGCTTCGCCTCGCGCTGGCCCTCGGCGCCACCGCGGTCATCGGCTTAGTCACGGCGGCGACCTGGTATAACGCCAAGGACGGCTCGTTCCAGCTGATCCCCTTCTTTTTTCCCGATTACCTCGCCTTCATGGGGATCGCCCTGATCGCTCTCCTGGCAGGCCTTCTCCAGGTTGGAGACCGGTCCCGTTGGCTGTGGCCGATCCTGGCGATGGGAGGGGGCGTCGTTTGGGTGTCGACCAACTATGCGACCATCGGACTGTTTCTGGTGATGGCCCCCGCCTCGGTATTGCTGGCGCCGCGGGTCCTCGCCACGGTGGCGGGGGCGCGGCGAGGGTTCGCCATCTTTGCGATTCTCGTGCCGTTGGCTGTATCGGTCACGGTGTCCCTTCCCTTTCTCGAGCCCCTATCCACCCAACAGAACTTCGTTGGGCGGCTGGCCAATTCGGCCTTGTCCCGCCATTATCTATCCAATGTGGTCGTCACGGCCTCCCAGGCCGACCCTGCCATGGCGCTCCACGGGTTCGGCTGGGGCCGATATTCCGATCTACTGGCCATTCATCTTCCGGTCGAATGGGCCGTCTTGAACGACACCCTCGAAAACAGATATGAATGGCGTCACAAGTTATGGGATGCGGTCCATCGGGTGGACTTCCATAGCCACAACTATCTTCTGGACGCCTTCATCGGCGGAGGCCTGCCGGCGGTGATTCTCGCCCTTCTCCTGACGGCGTCGATACCGTTCTGGGCGCGGCGGAAACATCTTCATCTGGCGGGATTTTTCGCCGTGGTCCTTGGCGGCACGGCCGCCTATTGGTTCCAGCTTGCAGGGACCATGCCCTATGTCGCTCTGGCCATGGCCGCCATCGCGTCTCCGCGCCCTCGCCTGATCCCGTTCCGAATGCGGATTCCGGTGGTCCCGGCAGCCCTCCTTCTGGCCTTGGGTCTGTTCCTGGGCTTCACCGGAGCGCGGAACATCCTCTTCGCGGGACATGCCTTTTCCTTCATGCCCACGATGTCCCTCCCCTTGTCCGCCGGATCTTCCGGCGCGGCCTGCCCGGATGTGTTCGACGACGGGGGACGCGGCGGGCTTCACCTGATGCATCGGCTGCGCACCGTTGCATCGGCCGCGGTAGGAGCGGTGAAGAAGGGTCAGAACCTTTCCGAGGACGTCGTGCAAGGCCTGCGGGGTCTGGCCTGCGCCGCCGAGGCGCATGTGGAGCGCGGAACCTCTTTCCGCCTTCTGGTGGCGACCCTGCTGGCGCGGGCCGACTTGGCTTTCGCCCCGCCGCATCCGCTGCTCGATCGCCTGACCGCGGAATATCTGGTCAACTGGGAGACACGACTCACGCAAGCCCTGCGAATCGCCCCCCGACGACACGATCTGGCCGCGCCGTATCTGCTTTGGCTGCTGAAGGAGAATCGGGCCGGCGAGTTCGCCGCCTGGGCGAACCTGCTGTTCGAACGAAATCCCAACGACAAGGTCGCCATCTGGTTCGCCGGCATCGCCCTTCTGGAAGACCCCGCACGGGCGGAAGAAGGCCTGCGGCGCATGCGCCAAGCCATGGAAATGGGCATCGAACGGGTCATCCCCGTCGACCCGAGCATCAAGGAAGAATTGCTTCGGTGAGCCCCGCCCCCCTCGTCCTGCTGATCGACGGCCTGCACGCCAAGAGCGGCGGCGGCATTACCTATCTGCGTGCCATGGTGCCCCGCCTCGCGGCCCAACCCGGCGTTTCCGTCCACCTGTGCCTGCACGAAAGCCAGCGGCCCCTGTTCCCGGAAGGCAGCCTGGGCCCCGTCGTCCACCACTGGCTGGACTATCCCATGAGTTTCTGGGGGCAGCATTGGCACGAGCAGATCCAGGTGCCCCGGCTGGCCCGCCGGATTCGGGCCGGCGTCACCTTCGCACCGGCCAACTACGGGCCCTTGCTGGTGCGCCGGAGCGTGGTCCTGCTGCGCAACGCGCTTACGGTCGCCAACGTCGATAAGCGGCCGGCCAAGCTGCTCTACTGGCTGCTGGTCTATCTGGCGACGGCGGCCTCGCTGCTGGCCTGCCGACGGGCCATCGCCGTTTCCGGCTATGCCCGCCGGGCCGCCGCCGGGCCCTTCATGGACCATCTGGTGGGGGGCAAGATTTCCATCGTTCCCCACGGCGTCGATCCGCTGTTCGCCCCGCCGCCGCCGGACCAGGCCCGAGATTCCTTCCTGCTGGCGGTTTCCGACCTCTATATACAGAAGAATCTCCACACTCTGCTGGAGGCCTTCGCCCGCATCGCCCCCGCCCATCCCGAGATCGGCCTGTTCATCGCCGGAAAGCCTTTGGATGCGCAATACTTCGCCCGGCTGCAAGGCCGGATCGCCGCTTTGGGCCTGGAGTCGCGGGTCGAGTTCCTGGGCCACCAGCCGGCGGAAAGGCTGGTCGACCTGTACCGGCGCTGCCGGGCCTTCGTCTTTCCCTCGACGGTGGAAAGCTTCGGCAATCCCTTGGCCGAGGCCCTGGCCTGCGGCGCCCCCGTCGCCTGTTCGAACACGGCTGCCATGCCCGAGGTGGCGGGCGAGGCCGCCCTTTATTTCGATCCCCACGACGCCGCCGCCATGGCCGAGGTCCTGAACCGGATTCTGGGATCGGAATCCCTGCGCGCCGAACTGTCCGCCAAGTCCCTGGCCCAGGCCGTCCGCTATTCCTGGGACCGCACGGCCGATGCCACCCTGGCGGTGCTGCGCCAAGCGGCCGTTTGATACCGGCCAACACTCGAACGGATCGGCTGGGCGGTTGCGCGCGCCCGGCGAGGGCAAAGATGAAGATACCAACCGGGCATTGGCCGATCGGTATGAAACGGGACGGGCCCCCGCCGCCGAAGCGGAACGGGGGCCCTGGCTTGGAACGCGGGTTGCTTGTCGGTTCACCTCTAGCGTTTCACCTGCATCAATTCGGAAAGCATCTCGTCGGCGGTGGAGATGATCTTGGCCGAGGCCGAATAGGCACGCTGGACCACGATCATGTTGGTGAATTCTTCGCCGATATCCACCGTGGAGGCTTCCAGGGCGCCCTGGATCACCTGTCCGGCGGGGCCGTTGTCGGCGACGCGCAGCGTGTAGTCGCCCGAATCCTGGGTGGCGTTCCAGACGTTGCCGGACCGGCCTTCCAGGCTGTTGGGATTGACGAAGGTGGCGATGGGCAACTGGTAGATGTTGCGGATTTCGCCGTTGTCGAACAGGGCGGTCACCAAGCCGTTGGTATCGACGGTCACCCCGGCGAAGGTGCCGAAGCGCGATCCGTTCTGGGTGATGAAGCTGGGCGTGAATTCCTCGCCGAACTGGGTCATCCCGTTGGCTTCGCCTTCCTGGCCGAAGTCGACGGTGATCTGGTTGGCGTGCGCCGCGTCGTCGTCCATGTCGGCCGCGCCCGACGCGAAGCCCAGGATTTCGATTTCCGCCACGTTGAAACCGCCCGGTTCCAACGGCAGGCCGTCGCTGTCGAAGACGATGGCCTGGGTCTTGTTGACAGCCACCGTGTCGCCCGCCGCATAGGTCGCGGTGCCGTCCGGTTCGGTCGGCACGCCGGCACCCATGGTGGCGCCGAAGACGACATCGTAGGTACCCTTGTTGAGAGAGGCGAGCACCAGCGTGTTGTTGGAGCCCACGTCGTTATTTTCGCGAACGCGGACGCGGGTACCGGCGAAGTCCGGGTCCAGGGCCTCGATGGAAGCTTCGAGATCGGCCAGCATGTTGGCCACGGAGTCGATGCGGATCGTCGCATCGTTGTCGCTGGCCACTTCCGCCGCCGAGAAGGTGTAGACGATGCCGTTGATCGTCATGGTCGAGGCGTTGGCCGGCACCGCGGCGAAGGTGAACTGCTGGAAGTCGCGGTAGCAGGGATCGCCGTCGTCCGCCGAATAGGTCTTGCGGACGGTGAAGGACGACGTCTGGTTGGTCACCGGATCGCCGCTGGTGTCCAGCAAGGCCGCCGGGTTCACGGTGATGGCGCGGGTGCCGTCTTCGGTAAAGACCACGGTGGTCGAAGACCCGCTGCTCACGGCGATGCGGGTATTGGTGTAGCCGCCGTAGTCGGCGAAGTCGGAGTCGTTGGCCTTGACCGCGGCGACCAGGGCGGCGACATCCTGCGCGACCGTGGTGGTGGCGGAAATGTCGACCTGGACGTTGCCGGCGGTGGTGGCGGCGTCGCTGTCGAATTCGTAGGTCTGGCCCTCGATCACCACCGTGGCGCCATCGGCGGGACGGGCGGTGAATTCGAGCTGGCCGACGCTCTGGTAGGCGTTGCCGTCCTCGTCCTCGATGGTCAGGGCGGCGGTGCGTTGCGGCGGCTGGACCGACATATCCCACTGATTCTCGCGCCCCGAACGGGTATAGACGAAGCTCATGGAATTCGCGTTGCCCAGGGTATCGAAGAACTGCACGTCGGTCTTGTGGGTGGTGTTCTCGGTATCGGTGGCCGGGAGGTTGGCGCCGATGGCGATGGTACTGGTCGCCGCCGCCGTGCCGCCCACCCGGTTGAGGTTGACCGTCTCCAGGTAGTCGGTGGAGATGATGTTCTGGTTGGCGATGGTCAGCGAATCGTTGGCCGGAACCACCGTGCCGGCGGCGTTGGTCGGCCAGCCCTGCAGGTAGTATCCCGAGGTGTTGCGCAGGTACCCTTCGTTGTCCATCTTGAACGATCCGGACCGGGTGTACATATACTGGTTGCTGATGCCCGGTTCGCCCACCTCGTTGACCACGAAGAAGCCCTGGCCGGAGATCGAGATGTCGGTCTGCGAGGTGGAGGCCTGCAGCAGCCCCTGCACGTCCGTGGCTTGGCGCGGCTTGGACTGCACACCGCCCGCGGAATAGAAGGTCGACGACGTCTGCTTGGTGACCAGGGTCTGGAAGTTGACCCTGGTGTTCTTGTAGCCGATCGTCGAGACGTTCGTGATATTGTCCGAGATGGCGCCCATGGCGCTGGACTGCGCCGTTAGGCCGGATACGCCAGAGAACAATGCACCGTACAAGCTCATCTTCGGTCTCCTTCGTCTCTTCCGGCCTCTCATGGGCCGGGTGGGGTTCTGTCTCGCCGCCGGGCGCGGCTCAGTTCACCGTCTTTTCGGTCTCGCGGACCGAAAGCACCGTGTCCTGCTTGACGGATATGTCGCCGACGATCAGGTAGGGACTGTCGTCGACCGTGCTGACGCCGGTCACCCGGCCGAAGGCCGTCTGGGTCACCTCGACCAGTTCGCCCGTCCCGTCGAAGCCGGTTACCCAGACTTCATAGACACCGGCGGGAACCTGGTTGTTCTGGCTGTCCTTGCCGTCCCATTCGAAGGTATGGAGGTCGGTATCGGTCTCGGCGCCCTGGGTGAAGACGGTGTCGCCGTTCTCGTCCTTGATGGTGATGTAGGCGTTCTTGGCGTTGCTGCCGAGCTGGTACTTGATCTTGGCGCCGCCGCCGTCCTCGATATTCACGTCCTTGCCCTCATACTCGATGGTCGTGTTCATATAGTTGACCAGCGAGGCCACCTGGTTCGACTGCTGCAGGGTGTAGAGCTTCTCCAGGTTGGAGTTCTGGTAGATCTGCTGTTCCACACTGGCGAACTGCACGAGCTGGGTGGTGAACTCGTTGGCGTCCATGGGGCTCAGGGGGTCCTGATTCTTCAACTGGGTGACCAGGAGGTTGAGGAACTGGTTCAGGTCCTCGTCCAGCTTCTGCTTGCTGGCCGCCGCCGTACCCGAGGAGTCGGAGGTCGATGCGGCTGCTGCGGTCGAACCGATAAGCGACATGACTGCGTTTCCTTACGCCCGGATATCGACGCGGCCATCGGCGGTCATGCCGCCCTGGCCGAGCGCGATGGTGGGGGGAGCCGGGACATCCGGCTCCTCGTCGCGGGCGCCGGTGCCATAGGGATTGCGGAGGTTCCCCTCCCCCTCGGCCTGGCGCTGGTTCTGTTCCCGGAGATTGAAGCTCAGGCTTCCCGAATCCAGGTGCAGGCCGGCGTCCTCCAGGGCTTGCTGGAGATTGCGCGCGTCGCGCTGCAAGAGGTCCAGGGTGTCCTTGTTGTCGGCGGTCACCACTGCGGTCAGGCGGCCGTCCTGGGCCAGTTCCATGCTGACCTCGATGCGTCCCAGGCTGGCGGGCTTGAGCGAGATGGAAATCCTGTCGTTACCGTCCTGCAGGGCCTTGGTGATCTGCACCGACACCTGATCGGCGACGCCCTGGCCGGGCAGGGTGAAGCGGGGCTGGCGCACCGCCTGGGTCTGGGCGGTCTGCTGGCTCTGCTGGGTCTGGTTGGCCTGGCCGGGCAGAGGGGCCGATTCGCCGGAAGCCGGCATGTTCGGGGCGGGCATGCCCGCCTGGGCCGTGCCCTGGGCCGCGCCCTTGCCCTCGACGCCGCCGGCGGCCAGCACCTGGTTGGCCGCCTGGGCGGCCGCCTGCTGCGGCTGTACCGGACCGGAGGCCGCCTGCTGGGCGAGAAGCTGCGGATTGGGATTGCCGAGAACCTGCGGGGTCTGCTGGCCCGGCAGGCGGGCTTGTTCGGAAGGCTCGGGGTTGAGCAGGGCGCCGCCCATGCCGGAAGCGGGCTTGGAGAACAGCACCGCCGCCTCGTCCTCGACCTGGACCTGGACCTGCACGTCGTCGCCGGCGCCGATGGCCTGGGACAACTGGGCCGCCTGCTGGGCCGCCTTGTCGGCGCCCTTGGCCGCATGGGCCTCGGCCGCCCGGGCCTGGGCCTGAAGCGCGGCGTTGGCTTGGTTATGTAATTGGCTCTGCTGGCCGTTGGCCGCATCCTGGGCATCGCCTGCGGCCTTTGCCGCTGCCTGCCACTGCTCGCCCAGATGCCCTGGCCGGCCGGCCTGCGGGTCGACGGAGACATCACCGTCCTCGACAGTCGCGGCCGGAGTCGCCGGACCGGCCGACTGATTCTGCTGGCGGGCCTGAGCCTGCTGAGCCGCAGCCAGGGCCGCCAGAACGGTGTCCTGGCCTTGGCGAGCGACCGCGCCGGTCACGACGGCAGGACCGGCATCGACCACCGCCTGCCGTTCGGCGACGGCGTCGACCTGGGCCTGCCGATTCTGCTGGTCGGCGGGGATCTGTCCATCGGCCTGGACGGCATGTTCGACCGCCGGACTGTCGTCGGCAGTGCGATCACGGCGATCATCGCGGGCCTGGCGGCCAGCATCGGCGCTGTCGGTGCGCGCCACCGGGTCGTCGGCCTGCCCATCGGCGGCCTGGTCCGGACGCTCGGCGGCCTGTTCCACCAGTTCCTCGCGGGGCTCGGCACGTGGCGCCTCGGGCTTGTCGGAACGATCAGCCGCACGGACCGTCTTGTCCTTCGCTGGGCGGGCCGGCTCGTTCCGTTCGGCCTGCTGAGCCGGGCGTTCGGCGCGAATCTCGGTTTTGCCGGGCAGGCGCCCCACGCTGGCCGAGGCGGTCATCAGGTTGGCGCCGTTTTCCGCATCGGCCTGCGCCTGGGAGAGGATTTCCAGGAAGGCCGCGCCGGAACCGCCGGTGGCCTTGCCGTCGCCGACCGTCTGGCCGATGGCGGAGGACTCCGTCACTCCGAGTGCGCGCAGGCCGTATTGGTTTTCCGTGTACATGGATCGCTCCTAGGCATTGGATTGTGCCGGCCTTTCCTCAGCAAGCCACGGGCCAAGTCGACATGGCATTGATTTTCAACGCTTCCTCTGCGATAACCGGGCCGTCCAGCCGGGCAAACGGCGACCGGCGCGGAAAAAAATTCCCACCCTGTCCGGAAGTTCGTGCCGAGGGGATTTGACTTGCGCGGCAGCTTGGTGAAGGCTGGAGTCTCATGGTGGAACGGCTTCTCATCGTCGGCCTGGGCAGTATCGGACGGAGGCACTTGGCCTGCCTGCAACGGCTGGCGCCGGACATCGCGGTCACGGTGCTGCGTCGCCCGGGCGGTACGGCGGAAGCGGGGGTAGCTACCGTCCATAACATGTCCGAAGCCCTGGCGACCTGCCCTCAGGCCGCCATCGTGTCCAATCCAGCCCCCTTCCACGTGGAAGCCGCCTTGGCCCTGGCCCGCGCCGGGGTCCATCTTCTGGTCGAGAAGCCCCTATCGGACCGCCTGGACGGTGTTGCGGAACTGATCGAGGAGTGCCGCAAGCGCCGCTTGGTGCTGCAGGTCGGTTATTGCCTGCGCTTCGACCCGTCCCTTGCCGCCCTCAAGCAGGCCCTGGCGGCCGGCACCATCGGCCGCCTCCAGCACCTCAAGGCCGAAGTCGGGCAGTACCTGCCCGACTGGCGACCGGACACCGACTACCGCCAGGGGGTGAGCGCAAGGGCCGACCTGGGGGGCGGCGCCTTGCTGGAGCTGTCCCACGAAATCGACACCCTTTGCTGGCTGGCCGGGCCGGCAGCAGGCGTGATCGCCCGGCTGACCGCGGTCGGCGACCTGGAAATCGACGTCGAGGATTCGGCCGATCTGCTGCTCGACTTCCCCGGCAATGTCTCGGGCACTCTCCATATGGACATGCTGCAGCGGACCCCGGTGCGGACTTGCAAGGCGGTCGGCACCGCGGGCACCTTGTTGTGGGACGGTATGACCCGCGAAACCCGCACCTACCGGGTCAGGGATGGCAAGGGCGCGTGGGAGGTTCTCTATTCGGGCAAGGATTCCTCGCCCGATACCCGCTATCTGGAGCAATTGAAACACTTCCTGGCCTGCATCGGGTCGGGGGGACGGCCGCTGGTGTCCGGCGAGGACGGTCTCCGGGTCCTGGAGATCGTCATGGCGGCCCGGCGGTCGGCCAAGGAAGGAACAAAGGTGAGTCCGTGAACGGCCAAGTCGTCGCTTTCATCTTCGCGCGGGGCGGATCGAAGGGCCTGCCCGGCAAGCATCACCGCCTGGTCGCCGGCAAGCCGCTGATCCAGCACGCCGTCGAGCAGGCCAAGGCTGCCCGCCTGGTGGAACGGGTCATGGTGTCCAGCGACGATCCCTCCATCGCCGAGGCGGCCAAGGCTTACGGCGCCGAGATGCCCTTCCTGCGCCCCGCCCATCTGGCCCGCGACGAAACCCCGGAATGGCTGGCCTGGCGCCACGCCATCGAGACGCTGGGCGAGACGGTGGGGCTGTTCGTCAGCGTCCCCGCCACCGCGCCGCTACGCCGGCCGGCCGACATCGACGCCTGCATCGAACGCTTCCGCATGGGTGACGTGGATGTGGTCTGCGCCGTGGCCCCGGCCCATCGGAGCCCCTACTTCAACATGGTGAAGCTGGACGCGGCCGGCCATGCCGGGCTGGTCATCCCGCCCGCCACCGGCACCTTGCACCGGCGCCAGGACGCGCCGCCGGTCTTCGACATGACCACCATCTGCTACGTGGCCGATCCCGCCTTCGTGCTGAAGGCGGGTGGGCTGTTCGACGGCCGGGTCGGTACCGTCGAGGTGCCGCCCGAACGGGCGGTGGACATCGATACCGAATACGACCTGCGGGTCGCCGATGCCCTCTATCCCCTGGTCGCAAAGGACGCCCCATGAGGGGAGCGGGACAGCCACTCAAGACGATGATGGACCTGACCGGAAGGGTCGCCCTGGTGACCGGCGGAGCTGGCCACATCGGGTTCCAGGCGGCGGCGGCGCTGGCCGAACTGGGGGCGCGGGTGGTTCTCGTCGACCTCAAGGACGCCGAGGCGGCGGCGGCCGAACTGCCGGACGCCCTGGGCTTCGCCTGCGACTTGGCCGACGAGGCCGCCGTTCGGGCCCTGCCCGGACAGACGGTCGCGTCTCTCGGGCGGCTGGATATCCTGGTTGCGGCGGCCGGATTCGTCGGCACCTCGGGCCTCGAGGGTTGGGTGACGCCCTTCGAGGAGCAGACGGCCGACACGTGGCGCCAGGCGATGGAAGTCAACCTGACCTCGGTCTTCGTCCTTGCCCAGGCCGCCCTTCCCCATCTGAAATCGGGGGGCAAGGGAGCCATCGTCGCTGTCTCCTCGATCTACGGCATGGTCGGCCCCGACATGCGGCTCTATGACGACACCCCCATGGGCAATCCGGCCGCCTATGCCGCCGGCAAAGGTGGTCTGCTGCAACTGGTGCGCTGGCTGTCCACCGTGGTGGCGCCCGAGGTACGGGTCAACGCCGTCACCCCCGGCGGAATCCGGCGTGGCCAGCCCGAAGCCTTCGTCCGCCGCTACGAGGAGCGCACACCCTTGCGACGCCTCGGGCGCGAAGAGGAATTGAAGGGCGCGGTAGCCTACCTGGCCAGCGATCTGTCTTCCTACGTTACCGGCCAGAATCTGGTGGTGGACGGAGGCTGGACGGCGTGGTGAGCGAGGACCGCCCCGCCGTTTCCGCCGGGGTGCTGGCGGAACTTCTGATGCGGGGGGAAGGCTTCCGGACGGCGGGACGCTATCATGAGGCCATCGCGCTGTTCGAACGTGCGCTTCATCTGCAACCTCTTTTGGCGCCTGCCCACAACTCCCTCGGGCTGGCGCTACGCGGCCTGAACCGGATCGCCGAGGCCGAGGCCGCGCTCAGGCGGGCCGTCGAAATACGCCCCGCCCATGCCGAGGCCTGGGCCAACCTGGGAATCGTGCTTTGCGAGCAGGGCCGCTTCCCCGAGGGCACCGAGGCCTGTGTCCAGGCGGTGGCCCTGGACGCGGACTCGCCGGTACAGCACCGCAACCTGGCGACCGCCTTGCGATTGGCGGGCCGCTACGACGAGGCCTGGACCGCCTTGAACCGAGCCGTGGAGCTGGATCCCAAATTCCTGGGAGCCTGGATCGACCTGGGCGTTCTTTGCCGCGACCGGCGCCGTACCGACGATGCCGTGGCCGCCTGCGAACGAGCCATCTCCCTCGATCCGGACAATCTCGTGCCCTATCAGGTGATGGGCCATGCCCTCTACCAGGGCGGGCGCTGGCGGGAAGCGGAAGCCGTCTACGACCGTGCCCTCGATCTTGCCCCGGACAATGCCGGCCTCGCCATCCGCCGTGCCTTGCTGCTTCCCCTGGTGCCCCGGGACCGGGCCGAGATCGCCGCGGCCCGCCGCCAGATGACGGAGCGGCTGGACGATCTCCTGGAACGGCCGGGCCTCGTCCTCACCGATCCCCACACCGAAGTGGGCACCACCGACTTCTACCTGGCCTACCAGGGGGAAGACGATCGCCCGATCCGCCAGAAGCTGGCCGCGCTCTACCTCAAGTCCTGCCCTGCCCTGGGATGGGAAGCCCCCCATTGCACCGCCGGTCCTCGCCGGGCGGAGCGGATCAAGGTCGGATTCCTTTCGTCGCATCTGATCGCCGGTCATACCATCGGCAAACTGACGGCCGGCCTGATCGAGCGCCTGCCCCGCGACCGCTTCGAAACCGTGCTGCTGCGCCCCCACGGCACCCGCGGCCTGGAAGAAGCGGTGGAACGGACGGTGGGCTATTCCCTCGACCTCACGGCGGCGCGCCGCCGGGTGGCGGCCGAGGAACTGGATGTGCTGATCTATCCCGACATCGGCATGGACTCCTTCACCTACTTCCTTGCCTTCTCCCGATTGGCGCCGGTGCAGTGCGTCACCTGGGGCCACCCGGTGACCACCGGCATTCCCAACATGGACTGGTTCCTGAGCACGGCGGACCTGGACCCGCCCGGATCGGAAGCGGCCTACAGCGAAACCCTGGCCCGGCTGCCGGCCTTCCCCGCCTTCGTCGCACCGCCATCCGTCGCCAACCTTCCCGACCGGGCCGCCCTGAACCTGCCCGAGGATCGCCGGCTCTACGTCTGTACGCAGACCCTCTTCAAGGTCCATCCCGACTTCGATGGCGTCCTCGCGGAAATCCTGCGGGGCGACCCGGACGGCGATCTGGTCTTCATCGAAGGAGGCCTGACCGGAATCGCAACGCTCTTGCGGCAACGCCTCGCCGCGGTTCTGCCGGACGGCTTGGCGAGGGTCCGCTTCCTGCCTGGCCTGGAGCCGCCACGCTTCCTGGGGCTTTGCCGATGGGCCGACGTGCTGCTCGATACCTTTCCATTCTGTGGCGGCAACACCAGTCTGGAGGCCTTCGCCACGGGCACCCCGGTGGTGACGCTGCCCACCGGCCTGATGCGCGGCCGGGTCACCGCGGCCTTCTATCGCCGCATGGGGATCGGAGATCTGGTGGCCAGAAGCCCGGCTCACTATGTGGATCTGGCCTTGCGCGCGGCGAGGGATCGGGAATGGCGGAACACGCTCTCGGCCCGCATCCGGGACCGAGCCGCCCTTCTGTTCGAAGATGACGCGGCCGTGGCGGGCCTCGCCGATTTCCTGGAAAGGGCGGTCAGCGCCAGAAACTGACTAAAGGCTCCGCATCGGCTACCAGCGGAAAGGTGACCGACTTTCTGGCCGGGCTCGGAGTCTCCTTGGCCGCCGGCCTCCATCCGTCACAACCGGCCGTCCGCTCCAGAAGATGGTCGGCCACCGCGGAAAGGACGGTAGGGTTCTCCAGGATCGCGTCATCCCGATTCCAGACCGTCCATCCCAGGCTGTCCGCCCCCAGGGCGGCCACCGGAGTAAGGAAGGCCGAAGCCAGACCCGTATAGCCGCCCACGCCACCGATCAGATAACGGGCGAAACGCACGGCCGCCGCCTGGACCTCGATTCCGGCCCCGGAAAGATCGAGGCCGCCCGCCTGCCCGGCAGCTTCCCCAACCCGAACCGCTTGGCCGCCCTGACGCTCCACCGCTTGGCGGGCCAAGTCGACGAAGGTATCGTCGCCTTCCACGCAGGCGAACCATCGATCTCCCGCCACCCCCCGTTCCGCCAGTTCCTTGGCCAAGGCGGCCTTCCGGTCGGCGGGCAGGCGGAAAACCGGAGGGGCAGCGGCCAAGCCGGGGAACCGGGCCGCGTCCTGGCCGAGCATGCCGGGCAGCAAGACCAGATCCGCTTCATGCAGCTTGCGCTCGTACCAGGAAGGCTCCGGGCATCGGACCGGCGCCGAAAGCCCCATGTCGAACCAGTCGACCGGAATGGTGATCGGCGATTCCGGATCGGTACGCATGGCCGAATCGATATGCGGGTTGCTTTCGACGACGAATTGCCGCCAGGCAGGCGCGGCCTTGAAGACGGCCGCGGCATAAGCTCCGGGAACGCTTTTCAGGATGGCGGCGGCAACCACGTTTTGCCGAACGAATTCCGCAAGATCGTCGGCGGCCAGAAAAACCACGATGCGCTCGGGCACCGGACGGTCCTGCTGCTGGCGAACCCAGTGCCGCAGCATGTCAACGATGTCGCTCCGGTCGGGCTCGTTCATTGGCGTCCTCCTGCCTGGCATCCTAATCATGCCGGCCGGTCTAAGCCAGGGCCAAGCGCCCGCCCTGTCGATAGCAAATTGAAATGATGGCGTTTCGAGATCGTGCGTGGGGTTGACGGGAAGGGCGGCGGCGGATTGGGGCGGGACGATGTCTTCGTCGAACGCCTGTGGCGCACGATAAAGTACAAGGATGTCTACCTGCGCGTCCGCGACAGTGTCGGCGAAGCGCGGCCAAGAGACCGCATTCGAGCCTTGACCGGCAGACGCCGGATCGGGCCTACTTCGACACTCGTCCCCAGGCGACGGCAGCATGATTTCGCCGCCTGAAACTGTCCAAACGATTCCGGCCGGATCTGACCTCGGATTTTCTCGTCGCATCGTCTTCGACAACAGGCTCCGAATATGAATAACAAGGCCCAAACTGCCGAGCGCGGCGTAGACTTCCTCCCGATCCTCGACACCCGGAATCAGGTCGTCAATACGCTCTATTGCAGGCCATGGAAAAGAAGGCCCGAGGGGAACTTGCTGTCGGACGACGCGGTTCTCGGCGATGGCTTGAATGGGGATCGGGTAAACTCGGCCCTTCTGCTCTCCGACATGTCCTGGACCACGTATCACGGCATCAAGAAAGCGGAGGAGTTGCTGAATCAGGGAAGCGATATCAAGGTCATCGTGCCCATAAACGGCGTCGCCCTGACCTACAAACCGATCGCGTCCGAGTTCGTCCGGCTTTGCAAGTCCGTGCCGGAACGGGTCTGGTCGAGCACCATCTTCGAGGTCACCAATGTGAACAACGTGGAACGCATGTCGTTCCTCGACGATATCGCCGTTATTCTCTATTCATTCTGCTTGACCTTCGGAGCCCGCATTCTTCCCACTTGCCGGGACCTTAAGATCTACTCCACATGCAATTACTCCGGCGTGGCGCTCACCATGGGCAATCGGCCCATGGACGTCGAAAAGATCCGCCCGTTCCTCAGGGATTTCGCGGAACGCACGGAAAGATGCCGGCTCAAGGCCTACCTGCACGATATCGCCACCCCCGAAATCGTCGATCTCGCCCGGGAAACCGGAATTCGGTTCGTCGACGGCAACGTCGTGAAAAGTCCGGAAAGCCTTCCCGGTTCCGACTGATAGGGGCCGACCGGGCCTGTCGGGATGGCTCACTCTTCCGGGGCTTTCGGAGATCCATCGCGGTCGAAGTGGACATCAAGCGACTTGTGCAACTTCCAAAGCTCTCCTTCTTCGAAAACAATCCGGATAAGATTGTTTTGTTCGCACCCCGCGACAAGAGACATGATTTCCTCGACTTCCCGGAGAATTTTCGACAGGTCGCGCCGAACCTCGGGCGAACCGCGGGCAACCGTTACCAGGGTGTCAGGATATTCGGCGAGATGCTTCGCGAAGCTGCGGAAGAAGGCATTCTTGTCGCCGACCGAGTAGGCTTCCACCAAGCCAGCCATGAATTCCTGAATCTTGTCCTTGTCTCCGTGAACCGCATTCAGCAATTGGACCAGGACCTGGGTAACCGTCATACTCAGGTCGTTAAGCGCCACGTTGATGATTTCGACCAGGGCACGCATCTGCTCAAGGCTGCCCGACGTCGAAGGAACGGGTACGGGGGGCGGAGCGGATCGCATTTCGGCGATCACCGCGAGTTCGCGGACCATATTCGCCGACAGAAGCTGCTGCGCCTTCATATCGGCCAGAGCGGCATCGCGGCTTTCGCGCGCAATTTCAACCATGGTGTTGAGGTTCCGGGCGACGAGATCGATCTGCCGGGCGTGCGCCCCGACCTGGGACGAAATGGCCTCCACACTTCGCGCAACCCTGGAGAACCACAGAAAGAAGGCCGAAACCGGTATGGGAACAAGGAGTGCCACGAACACCATGAGGGCCTCGTGCGGTAGGAGGGAAAACAGATTGCCCCACCCGATGAAGACCCAGATATAGATAACGCACAGGCTTAGCCAGGCTGCGGACAAGACGATCAGGCGCTTCATGTCGGGATTCCTCTCCATGCACTCTCTGGCGCCAAGGGGACCATGGCGAAACGATCAACGCCGATCTCCGGCTCCATCTGCTCTTCCTGCCATTTTCCTAGCCGCGGGTAAACAGGTGCGATATGCGGACCAGCTTGATGAGCCGATCGAACAAAGGGGCATCGCCCCCTGATTCTCGTCCGGGGACGGCCCCGCGGCCACATCCGGCCATCACCGCGGCCAGGAAAGGATCGCCGTCCCCAGGATGGGCCCGGGCGGGCGCACCGCCGGGTCGTGCCTTTCGAGCCCCGACGCCGCCCCCTTTTTCATCATGAGAATCGGAAGGTGGCGCGAAGACGGCGGGCGGCCGCTTCTCGGGAGGGGCCGGTACCGATAGAGCCTGGGGAGCCACCACGGCGGGGCGGGATGAGTCGAGCGGGGCGGCGATCTCTGGAAACAACGACGCCTGGGCGGCATGCGTCGGCCGAGCCGCCCCAACGGCGAGCGGCGATGGCGACGAGACCTTGGCGACGTCCGTTTCCGGAGAAGGCGCATTCTCCGGCGCCGGAACGTCCGCTTCGGGGGCCGCTTCTGACGGCGCTTCCCGTGCCATGGCGGTCATCACGAAGGGGACGGCCCGGTTGATCCCCGTCGCCACCACGGAAACACGCAGCCTGCCCTCGAGTTCTTCGTCAAGCACGCTGCCGAAGATCGTGAAGCAGTCGTCGCCCGCCTCGGCGCGGATGAGGCTGGCCACTTGATCCAATTCGGACAAGGTCATATCCCGGCCACCGGTGACGTTGATCAAGAGCTTGGTCGCCCCCCGGATCGACGGGCTGTCGAGCAGGGGATTGGCGATCGCCTTCCGGGCCGCCAACGTCGCCCGGTCGGGCCCCTCGACTTCCCCCGTGCCCATCATGGCCTTTCCCGCGCCGAGCATGACTGTACGAATATCGGAGAAATCGAGGTTGATCAGGCCGGGCAGGGTCACCAGGTCGGTCACCCCGCGAACCGCCGAATAGAGAACGTCGTCGGCCAGGATGAAGGCATCGACGAATGACGTATCCTTCTTGGCGATCTGAAACAGATTCTGGTTGGGAATGACAATCAGGGTATCGACAACCTTGGCCATCTCCTTCACGCCGGCTTCGGCCACACGCATGCGCTGGGCTCCCTCGAAGCCGAAGGGCATGGTCACGACTCCCACCGTGAGCGCGCCGATTTCCCGGGCGGCCTGGGCGATGACCGGTGCTCCGCCCGTTCCCGTACCGCCGCCCATCCCGGCGGCAACGAAAACCATGTCGCAGCCGGACAGTAATTCCCGAATGGTCTCGATGGCTTCCTCGGCGGCGGCACGCCCGATCTCGACCCGAGACCCGGAGCCCAGGCCCCGGGTGCTCTTCTGGCCGAGCACGATCCGATTTCCCGCCAACGACCGGCTCAGGGATTGAGCATCGGTGTTGGCGGCGATGAACTCCACGCCTTCAAGGCCGGAACGCACCATGTTGTCGACAGCATTGCAGCCCGCGCCGCCGACTCCGATCACCAAGATCCGCGGCTTGGGAACGGCCGGAACATCGTGAGGCCTGCTGTCCAGGTTCGAAGGCAAGGTTTCG
The DNA here is from genome assembly GCA_039908345.1 of Magnetospirillum sp. WYHS-4. Classification (NCBI taxonomy): domain Bacteria; kingdom Pseudomonadati; phylum Pseudomonadota; class Alphaproteobacteria; order Rhodospirillales; family Rhodospirillaceae; genus Magnetospirillum; species Magnetospirillum sp. WYHS-4. The sequence goes on along the minus strand of JAMOBD010000012.1, from coordinate 21,034 downwards.
TCCACCCATCGTCCGTCCACCTTGGCCGGACTTCCGGAGAGATACCATGTTTCCTCGGGAAGCGGAAAGCCCGACGGGAGAGGCTCCCTTCCCGCCTGCTCCCGGGAGCCTTCTTCCAAACGAAAGGGGCGGGCCCCGCGGGACCCGCCCCCTTTAACCCATCGGTGGAGTCGGCTTAGCTGGCCGCGACGTGCTTGACGAAGCGCAGCATGTTGCAGGTATAGCCGTACTCGTTGTCGTACCAGGACACGACCTTGACGAAGGTCGGGTCGAGGGCGATGCCGGCCTCGGCGTCGAAAATGGACGAGGCGCTGCAGCCGCGGAAGTCGGTGGAGACCACCTTCTCGTCGGTATAGGCCAGGGTGCCCTTCATCGGACCTTCCGAAGCCGCCTTCATGGCCTTGCAGACGTCGGCGTAGGAAGCGGGCTTCTCCAGTTCGACGGTCAGGTCGACCACCGAGACGTCGGAGGTCGGCACGCGGAAGGCCATGCCGGTCAGCTTGCCGTTGAGGGCGGGCAGCACCACGCCGACGGCCTTGGCGGCGCCGGTGGACGACGGGATGATGTTTTCCAGGATGCCGCGGCCGCCGCGCCAGTCCTTCTTGGACGGGCCGTCGACGGTCTTCTGGGTGGCGGTGGCGGCGTGCACGGTGGTCATCAGGCCACGCTTCAGGCCCCAGTTGTCATGCAGCACCTTGGCGATCGGAGCCAGGCAGTTGGTGGTGCAGGAAGCGGCGGAGACGATCTTCTGGCCGGCGTAGGTCTCGTGGTTCACGCCGTAGACGAACATCGGGGTCTTGTCCTTGGAGGGCGCGCTCTGCACGACCTTCTTGGCGCCGGCATTCAGGTGGGCCTGGCAGGAAGCCTCGTCGAGGAAGAAGCCAGTGCACTCGATCACGATGTCGGCGCCGATCTCGTTCCACTTCAGGTTCGCCGGGTCCTTCTCGGCGGTCAGGCGGATCTTCTTGCCGTTGACGACCAGGTTGTTGCCGTCGAGCGAGATGTCGCCGTTGAAGCGGCCATGTACCGAGTCGTAGCGCAGCATGTAAGCCAGGTAGTCGGGGTCAAGCAGGTCGTTGATGCCGACCACCTCGATCTCCGGGAAATCCTTGGCGACGGCGCGGAAGACCATGCGGCCAATTCGCCCGAAACCGTTGATGCCTACACGAATGGCCATAACATCCTCCCTATCTGTCCTACAGTCTGGCGTGACGAAGCCCCGAACCGGGGCGGTTGATTCCTTGGACGCATCCCATATCACACCACCCCGGCGCCGGTTAACACTCCTCCAGGCGGGAACCCCGTACTCAACGGGGTAGGATGACGCTTTTCGGGCTGTTCGATGTCGCGGGCGGCAGCATCGGACCTACCCGCCGCCTCGTCAATATCAATTTACGGTGGGTGTTTTTCACGATGCTTTAAGAGTCTCGGGCTAAGTATCGGGAGTTGACGGATTCGCGGGCGCCGCCTAATCTGTGGACAATGTCGGGGTGGATACTGGGATGAACGCACAACTGCAAAGGCCGACCCGCGTGACCCGGGCCTGGGAACGGCTGGACCGGGCGGTGAATCGCTTGGACGCCGCCCTGGCCGCGCAACTCAAGCGCGCCGAAAGCACGGAATCCGGAATGCGCCAGGCTCTCGACGGGGCCAGGACGGAGAATTTGGCCCTGCGCGACGCGGCGGGAACCATCTCGCGTCGCCTGGACATGGTCATGACGCGTCTGCGCGACGCCATCGCCGAGTAGGAGCAGCGTCCCATGGCCCAGGTCATCGTCACCGTCAACGGCCGCCGTTACGAGATTGCCTGCGACGATGGCCAGGAAGCCCACCTGATGCGCCTGGGCGCCTACGTGGACAAGCGGGTCAGCGAACTGATCGCCGCCGTGGGCCAGGTGGGCGACGCCCGGCTCCTGGTCATGGTCAGCCTGCTGCTGGCCGACGAATTGGCCGACATCTATTCCGAAATGGAAAAGCTGAAGGTCACCAACAAGGGCGCCGCCGCCCGCATGGACGCGGAAGACGCCCTGGGCGACGGCCTGGAAGCCCTGGCTTCGCGCATCGAAGGTATTGCGGCGCGCCTCGAACAAGCCTAGACTCTCGTTTGGACGGTGGCTGCGGGTCACGTCAGGCTGCGTCAATCCCTGGGGCCATAGTTGAACTCCTCGGGAGCTGTCCCTGCCGAGCCCGTGGGCTCGGTATATGGCGCCCACCTGCTCATGCAGGCCACGGAGGATTCGCAGGGCCAACGGCCTCCGCGGCGCCGTCCATTTCTTTCCTGCCCGGTCGGCTTTTTCCATGGACATCGACGACGAGAAGCGGCGGCTGAGGGCGCGGTTCCGTTCCTTGCGCCGCGACCTGACGGCCGACGGCGGACCGGCATTGGCCGGCTATCTTGTCGCCGGACTGACGCTTCTGGAACTGGAACCGGGCCGCGATGCCGCGGCCGGCTATTGGCCGATGGACGGCGAGGCCGACATCCGCCCCGCCATGGAGCTTCTGGCCGCAAAGGGCTTCGCCACCGCCCTGCCGGTGGTGGCGAAGCCAGGCAGCCCCCTGCTCTTTCGCGCCTGGCGGCCAAGCGAGGCCTTGCGGCGCGGCCCCCACGGGGCGTCCGAGCCCCTGGAGGACGCCCCGGAGGTCGAGCCGACCCTGATCCTCCTGCCCCTGGTGGCCTTCGACGGCCTGGGCTTCCGCCTGGGCATGGGCGGGGGCTATTACGACCGCACCCTGGCTGCCCTCAGGGCCCGCCGGAGGGTGGTCGCGGTGGGGGTTGGTCACGGACGGCAAAGAGTGGACAGGCTGCCTTGCGACAGGCACGATCAGCCCCTCGATTGGGTCCTGACCGAGGAAGGGCTGGAAAAGACGCCATGAAGATCCTGTTCTGCGGCGACGTGATGGGCAAGACCGGACGCAAGGCGGTCCTGGAGCGGGTGCCCGAACTGCGCCGCAAGCTCGACCTCGACTTCGTGGCGGTGAACGCCGAGAACGCGGCGCACGGCTTCGGCATCACCCCCGACATGGTGACCGTCCTTCTGGCCGCCGACGTGGACGTGCTGACCACCGGCAACCACGTCTGGGACAAGCGCGAGGTCATGAACTACATCGACGGCGAGCCCCGCCTGCTGCGCCCCATCAACTACCCACCCGGCACCCCCGGCAAAGGTTTCGGTGTCTTTCCGTCCCGCGACGGGGGACGGGTTCTGGTCATCAATCCCATGGGCCGGCTGTTCATGGACGCCATCGACGACCCCTTCGCGGCGGTCGAAAGGGTACTGGCCGAACATTCCCTGAAGCGGGGCGTCGATGCCATTCTCGTCGACATGCATGCGGAAGCCACCAGCGAGAAGATGTCCATGGGCCACGTACTGGATGGCCGCGTCTCTTTGGTGGCGGGCACCCATAGCCACGTGCCCACCGCGGACGCCCACGTGATGGCGCGGGGAACCGCCTATATCACCGACCTGGGCATGTGCGGCGACTACGATTCCGTGATCGGCATGCAGAAGAAGACCGCCACCGCCCGCTTCACGAAGAAGCTGCCCACGGAGCGCCTGGAACCGGCGGAAGGCGAGGCGACCTTCTGCGCCGTCTATGTCGAGACCGACGACGCCACCGGCCTGGCCCGCCGCATCGCCCCCGTCCGCTTAGGCGGTCGCCTGGCGGAGGCTTGGCCGATCTAGGCGACCACCGGCCCCAACGTCGCGCGGAGGGTGGCCAGGGCCTTGGCTTCCAGTTGCCGGGCGCGGTCCTTGGACAGGCCCAGTTCGCGGCCGATGGCCTCGAAGGTGGCCTTGGCCTCGTCCAGGTAGCGTCGCTCGATGACCAGGCGCTCGCGCGGCGAAAGCAGGGCCAGCCCCTTCTCGATCAGGCGCTTGATCTGGCCGCGCTCCGCCATCTCCTCGGGCCCCGGATCGGGGGCCGCGACCGCCGCCAGTTCGACCTCGGAGGCCCGGTCGGCACGCGCCACCCGCCTCGCCAGGGCGCGCACCTCGGCGACGGTGGTGTCGAAGCGACGGGCCAAGGCGGCGGCGATTTCGTCGCTCAGTTCCCCCGCCCCGCCGGCCAGACGGCGAAGATGCAGGAACAGCGCCCGCTGCGCGTTGGTGGTGCCGATGCGCACCAGGGACCAAGACTCGATGGCATGGTCCTGGATCGCCGAGCGCACCCACCATGCGGCATAGGTCGAGAAGCGGGTCCCCTGGGCGGGATCGTAGCGCCGCGCCGCCTTCAACAGCCCGCCCACCCCTTCCTGGACCAAGTCGGCCAGGGGTAGACCGGCATTGCGGTAGCGCCGGGCGATGCGGATGACGAAGCGCAGATGCGACAGCACAAGCCGCCGTTCCGCCTCCCGATCGCCGGCTCCGGCCCGGATCAGCAGCCGGCGTTCCTCGGCGGCTCCCAGCAAGGGATGGAATCGCGCGGCCCGAAGCAGATCGGCGATGGCGGCGGCAGGCGAGGTCGGCGGCATGGCGTGCCTGTGCGAAAGGACTTTAACCTGACGCGGTCTAGCCTAGATATAGGGTAGGGGCAACAGGGTTGCCCGAAGTCTCCGACCCGGAAGGATACCGCCATGCCCCGCAAGGCCACGCCCGCCGACCACATCATCGCCGCAACCCTCGATCTGGCCGCCCAGCAAGGCTGGAAGTCCCTGGGGCTCGCCACCGTGGCCGCCAAGGCCGAGACCAGCCTAGCCGAGATCCACAGCCTGTTCGGCGACCGGGCCGGCATCCTGAAGGCCTTCCTGGATCGCATCGATCGTCAGGTCCTGGCCACCGTCCCCGACGCCGCCGACAGCCCGCGCGACCGCCTGTTCGACGTGGTGATGCGCCGCTTCGACGCCCTCGCCCCTTACAAGAAGGCCCTGGGCGCCATCCTGCGCGACGCCCCCTTCGATCCCGTGGTCGCCCTGCTGCTGTTGCCCCGTTTCGGGCTTTCCCTGGCCTGGATGCTGGAAGCGGCCGGCCTGTCGGCGGGAGGGCTTTGCGGACTGGCACGGGTCCATGGACTGGCTGTCATCTACGCTACGGCCTTTGCCGCCTGGATGCGCGACGACAGCCCCGACCTGAACGGCACCATGGCCGTCCTCGACCGGGCGCTCCGGCGGGGCGAGGCCTTGGCGGGCCTTTGCGGCAATCTTGGCGGGCGCCCTCGCACCCCTGCGTCGGGCCCGGTTTCCGGTTGAATTTTTCCGGTCATTGTGCAGTGCAGCATTTTTCATTGACTCGGGGCCCCATCTGGAGGATATTGGACCTATGCTGCATTGCAGCAACATGCATTGTGCTTTCGGGAGGATCGAAACATGGCCAAGGCTAGCAACCCCTTCTTCGGAATCGACATGACCAAGTTCGCGGCCGAGTTCGATCCCGCCAAGATGACCGAGGAATTCACCAAGATGGCGGGGCAATACCAGGTGCCCGGCGTCGACATGAATGCCGTGATCGACAGCCAGCGAAAGAATCTGGAGGCCGTCACCCAAGCCAACCGCGTGGCTCTGGAGGGCATGCAGGCCTTCGCCAAGCGCCAAGCCGAAATCCTCCAGCAGACCCTGGGCGAGACGGTCGCCGCCGTCGAATCCCTGACCGGTTCCGGCACCCCCCAGGAAGCCACCGCCAAGCAGGCCGACCTGGTCAAGACCGCCTACGAGAAGGCGCTCGCGAACATGAAGGAACTGGCGGAGCTGGTCGCCAAGTCCAATGCCGAGGCCGGCGAGACGATCAACAAGCGCATCGCCGAAAGCCTGGACGAGATCAAGAAGGCCGCGCTCGACATCAAGAAGAAGAAGTAACCCGTTCCCGAACGGGGGAAGATGGCAAGGGCCGCCGGTTTCCGGCGGCCTTTCCATTTGCGGGCGGACGGTAAAGGTGATACTTCGCCGGTCAGGTCGCTCCGGAGGGTAGAACCATGGGCAGTCGTCCCGCACCCCGCCTCGCCGCTTTCGTCGTCGCGTTTGCCTGCATGGCTGCCGCCTCTTTCGCCTTCTGGGGCTGGATGGGCCGTCCGGTACCCCTGCCCGACGTGCCAGGGGCCCGCCTGCAATGCATGTCCTACACCCCCTTCGAAGGCGGGCTATCGCCGCTCGACAAGGACTACGACGTCTCGCCGGCCACGGTGGATCGCGACCTCAGGGTGTTGAAGGATCATACGGACTGCGTGCGCACCTATTCGTCCATGCGTACCCAGGGCTACGTTCCGGCTGCCGCCGCCAAACTGGGCATGAAGGTTCTGGCCGGCATCTGGATCAGCGGCACCAAGGAATCCGACGACAAGGAAATCGCCGCCGCCGTCGCCGCCGCCAAGGCCAACCCCGAGGCCATCCGCGCCATCGTGGTCGGCAACGAAGTGATGCTGCGCCGGGAAATGAGCGGCGACCGCCTGGCCGGCATCATCCGCTCGGTCAAGGCGCAGACCAATCTGCCGGTGACCTACGCCGACATCTTCGAGTTCTGGCGCCGCAATCCTCAACTGGCGGACGCCGTCGACTTCGTCACCATCCACATCCTGCCCCATTGGGACGATCCGGAGCCGGTGAGCATCGACGAGGTGCAGTCCCACGTGCGGGGCATCGTCGACAAGGCGCGGGCCCTGTTCCCCCACAAGCGCCTGACCATTGGCGAGATCGGCTGGCCCAGCGCCGGTCGCACCCGCGGCGCCGCCGCACCCACCCTGGTCAACGAGGCCCGCTTCATCCGCGAATTCGTGCGCCAAGCCGATTCCATCGGCGTCGGCTACAACATCATCGAGGCCATCGACCAGCCCTGGAAGAAGTGGCCGGAAGGCACGGTGGGCGGCTACTGGGGCCTGCTGGACAAGGATCTGAAGCCCAAGTTCCCCCTGGCTGGCCCGGTGACCGAGTGGCCCCAGTGGCGCGCCGCCTTCGGTTTCTCGACTGCCGCCTCTCTGCTCCTGCTCGGATTCGGACTGGTAGGCGGCTGGATCTTGTCCTGGGGCCGCTGGCTGGTCCTGGCCGCGCTGGGCCAAGCCGCGGGCGGCGGGCTTGCCATCGCCGCCGATCACATCCGGGTCACGGCGCTGGGCCTTTGGGACTGGGCGCTGGGCATCGGCGGCCTAGGCCTGATCGTCGCCGCCGCCCTGCTGGCCCTGCCTTTGATCCGCGCGAGCGGCAGCCCCTGGACCCGGGCCGTTCCGGCTCCGCTGTCGGAGGTCGTCGCCTGCCTGCGCCGGCCCAGCCGCCTGGCCTGCACCCCGGCCATGGCCATGGGCATTCTGACCTCGCTCATGCTGGTGGCGGGGGCCGCCATCGCTCTCATCATCGCCGTCGACGGCCGCCATCGCGACTTTCCCATTCCGATCTTCTGGCTGCCCGCATTGGTGCTGGCGGCGCGCCACTGGCTGGGGCCCGAGGAAGGGCCGGGCGCCGACCACCGCGAGGAAGGCTGGATGGCCATCGTCCTGGTGGTTGCCGGATTCGGCGGCCTGGACGGGTTGCGCAACGTCGAGGCAATGGCTTGGTGCGCCACCTGCCTGGTCCTCGCCGCCCCCTGGCTAAGCGCCGCCCGCCACGAACTGGCCCGGCTGAAGGCGGCCCTGCTGTAGACATGCCGGCCGGGCGCGACTACCCTGGAGGCTTCAAGGAGTCACACATGGCGGACGACGGCAAGAGCAAGGGCAAGAAGGGGATGGAAGCCATCTACGACGTCCCCGTCGAGGTGCATACCGTGCTCGGCAAGTGCTCGATCCAGGTCAACCAGCTGCTGCGCCTGGGGCGCGGCGCGGTGGTGGAACTGGACAAGAAGGTGGGCGAGCCGGTGGAAATATACGCCAACAAGCGCTTGGTAGCGCGGGGGGAACTGGTGGTGGTCGACGGCCGCCTGGGCGTCACCATGACCGAAATCATCCGCACCGAAGTCAAGAAGAGCTAGCGGAATTCCCGCCAGGCCTTGCGGCCATGGCACTTCCTGTTGCTGGAAGACCATCCGCGGAGGTATGGTCGGACCAGAGAAAAGCGACTGGGGAGGGCCTGCGGATGACCAAGCGCAAAGTTACCGTCGTCACCACCGGCAACGCCAGCGACAAGCGCCAGCATCCGCGCTACGAGCTGCCGGTCATCCGGGTCCTGGTCAAGGACAAGGAATACGATCTGGTCGACGTTTCCTCGGAAGGCGTGTTCGTGGCCGGCGTCGAGGGCACCTGGCCCGACGGCGCCCCCATCGAGATGACACTGAAGGTACCCTTGATGAACAAGGTCTCGCCCATGGTCATCGAAGGCGTGGTGATCCGCCAGTCGGCACGCGGCTTGGCCATCCACTACGGCACCCCCAACCGCACCTGGCCGCAGGTCCTGCGGGTGCTGGACATCAAGACCAAATAGGGCCGTTTACGGTTCCTTGACGAATTCTTTCTACCCTGGGCTCACCAACGCCGGCACCCAGAAAGGGAGTTCGTCATGGCCGACATGAGTCTCGCAGTTTTCCTGTTCACCGCGATCATGGGCATTCTCTATCTGGTCGGCGACCTGAAGACGATGGCCGCCAAGAACGCCGCCCAGGCTGCCCGGGACGCCGCCCAGCGCCGCAGCACCGTAGTCCGGCTGGCCCGCGCCCCGCGCACCGACTACAGTCGCAACGACTTCATTCCCTACGAATTCCGCGAAGCCGCCTGAACCTTATTTACCGCCCCGCGTCAGGCCCTTGACCATCTGTGCGGCCAGTTCCGGATTGTCTCGCAGCAGCTTCAGCATCTGGCGCGCCACCGAATTTTCCATCCCGGCCTCAATGCGGTCCATGTCCAGGTGGCGGTTGCCCAGCCGGCTGGCTGCCTGTTCGCGCTTCCGTTCACGGCGCAGCACCTCGTCCGGGTCGTCGGCGAGGACATAGGCGGACGGGACGGGAGGACCCTTGCGATCGTTCATCCGTCAATTATAGCCCTGAGTCCTTGACGAGTGGTGAAGAACCCAATTTCAGGGATATTGGGTGAAAAGCGCAAAGGGAAATGAACCTACCCGTCCGCCCCGTAGGCGCTCCCAAGCTTTGGCAGGATGCTTGCCGGCAGCGGTCGGCACCCATGGCCTTCGGCGAGCAGGCAGGCGGCGGTGTCGTAGGGATTTCCGAACCGGCTCATGCTGGGGAGGATGCCCCGGCGTTGCAGCACGGCGGTATAGTCGCCGCAGGCGTACTGGACGCCTCGGTCGGAATGGTGGACCAGGGTTGCCGGGCCGCGGATCGCGGGCCGTTATGGCCATTTCCAGGGCTGCGATGGCAAGGCTGGCCTGCAGGTGGGTTGCCAGCGCCCAGCCCACCACCCGGCGGGTGAAGGCGTCGATCACCACAGCAAGATAAGCGAACTCGTCGGCTAAACCGTGCGATTTTCCGGGTTGACGGCGGGGCCCTTCCGGGGAAATTCTAGGGCCATGGTCCGTATCGCCTTGTTCGCCGCCCTGCTGATGCTCGCCACCATCCTTCGGGCGGAGGCCAAGTGCTTTCCCGTCTACGGCAACTGGTGCGGCGTCAACCATCCCCATCCGGCCACCAACCCGCCTCCCGTCGATGCCTTCGACAATGCCTGCCGCAATCACGACATCTGCTGGGCGATGACCGGCGGCGGCACCGGCTGCGACATCGCCTTCGTCCAGGAACTGCGGGGGGTGGCGTGGCAATACGGGTACCTGCCCCGTCCCCTCCAGTGGGCGGAAAGCCTGCTGCGCATGCGTTCGGGCGGCATGCCCATGCCCTGGGACATGCCCTTCCCGGCGCCCGGCGACATGTTCGGGGTCATGGACATGATGACCGCCGACTGCGGCTACTGATGGATTTGCCCAAGGACAACCGCTTAGCGCTGCGGCGCGTGGCACGGGCCTGCCGCAAAGGAGCCCTGGCGAGCCTGATGGCGGAAGGCGGTGCACCTTATGCCTCCCTCGTGACCGTCGCCTTCGACCACGACCTGTCGCCCATCCTGCTGCTTTCGGGGCTGTCGGACCACACCCGCAACCTGAAGGCGGATGGGCGCGCCTCCCTGCTGCTCGACGGCACCGAGGGTCTGGCCAATCCCCAGGCCGGCCCGCGGGTTACCCTGTCGGGCGTCGCCGTGCCGACGGCCGACGAGCGGCTGCGGCGCCGGTTTCTCGCCTGCCACCCCGGGGCGGCGCTCTATGCCGGATTCGGCGATTTCGGCTTCTGGAAGATGCATCCGGAAAAGGCCCACTTCGTCGGCGGCTTCGGCCGGGCAGTCTGGTTTCCGGCACCTTTCGGCCTCAATCGGGCGGCGGCTTTCGCGGCGGCGGAGGAGGAAATTCTCACCTGTTTCCCCGAGGGCGCCTGGAAGCCGGTGGCCGTCGATCCCGATGGTTGCCACCTGGCCCGCGGCGAGACGATCCGCCGGCTGGCCTTCGACCCGCCCGCCGACACTCCCGAGACGGCGCTCGCCCTGCTGTCGAAGATCAGCTTAGACGCTTGATGCGGTTCGGATCGCGGCGCACTTCCTCAATGTCCCAGACGGCGATCCAGGATCGGCGGAACTGGCGCACCAAGTCGGGGTTGCCTTCGGTCGGCCGCACCCGGTGATAGGTGACGACCTTGCCCTTGGATGTCGCGGCCAGCCAGTCGGCGATCTCGCCATCGCCGACCGCAGCCATCGGCTTTTCCAGCCGGCCCAGGAAATGGAATTGTCCGTGGTACTTGCCGTAATGGGCCAGGACGTACCCTTCCTTCTCCCATTGGGCCAAGCGGCGGGCCAGGGGTTCCAGGTCGAAGGTCTCGCGCAGCTCGGGCATGGCTGCCAGATGGGCGGAAGCAACCAGCAGCACCGACAGGGCCGCGGGTCCCGCCGCCCGGGCCAGCGGGCTGGCCATCGGTCGCAGGATCAGCGCCAGCCCGGCCGCCACGGGCAGCAGTCCCCAGCCGGCGTCCATGCCTTCCAGCCAGTCGGGAACCCTGACGAACCTCTCCGCCACGGGCTCCAGCAGCATGGCGACGCCCACCAGGATACCGAAGCCGCCCACCGCGATCCGGTCCAGCCGCCGGCTGTCCTGGCCATCGATCAGGCGAGCCGCCAGAAGGGCGATGGCGGGGAATTCCGGCAGCAGGTAATGAAGCTGCTTGCCGCTAATTAGGGAAAAGACCACAAGCGCCGACAAGAACCAGACCAGGCAAAAGCGTACCGCGCCGTCGGACAGCAGGTCCGGCCAGCGCCTTTGCGCCCGCCAAAGCGGCGGCCACAGCGTCCAGGGCAGCAAAAGGCCCGGCAGGACCGCCAGGTACCACCACCAGCCGCGCTTGTGGGCGAAGGAATCCACCACCCTGCCCGCCGATTGGCCCCAGAAGATGGCGCGGCGGTAATCCTCGCCGCCCGCGATGCCGGCCGGAACGGCCCAGGCCAGGCCGATGGCGGCCCCGGCCAGGACCGCCAGCCCCAGGCCCTGGTACCAGGCCTTCCAGGGCCGGCCGGGCCCGGCCAAGCGGGGCGCCCACCAGGGCGCGGCCAGGGCGACGGGCAGAATGTGCAGGAGAATGGCCGGGCCCTTGGCGAGGATGCCGAGCCCGATGCCCAGCGCCACCAGACCGAAGCCCTTCCACCCCCCTTCCCGCCAGGCCATCAGCAACCCCAGCAGCCCCACCAGGGCGCAGAAGCCCAGCATCAGGTCGAAGAAGGTCAGGGTGCCGAACAGGGTGAAGAACAAGGCGCCGCAAAGGACGAAGGCGGCCGCCTGGCCCCGTTCCGGAGCCTGGGGCCAGAGACGGCCACCGATGGCGGCGGTAAGGAACAGGTTGGCCAGCCCCATCAGGGGCACCACCAGGCGGGCCCAGGTCTCGTTCACGCCGAAGGCGGCCCAGCCGAGATCGATCAGCCAGAACATCAGCGGCGGCTTGTGGCTGTAGGTTTCGCCGTTCAGATGCGGTACCAGGAAATCGCCGCCCTGCATCATCTCCCAGGCTACCGACAGGTAGCGGGTCTCGTCCATGGGCAGCAGCGGGCGCGTCGCCAGCACGACGGCCACCAAGCCCAGCCACAGAAGGGTCCAGAGGACGGACGGCCTCACGGCAAAGTCTCCTCGCCGATCTGGCGGTCGATGTCGGCGTCCAGGCTCTTGCCGTGGCGGTAGCGGTGATAAAGATAGACCCCCAGCAGCCCCGACAGCACGAACAGCACCACGCCCACGGCGATGCGTCCTTGGGAATCCACCGTGACGCCGCTGCCGCTCAAGGCGAAAACCAAGTTCTGCGGCATGTAGCCGACCAGCGAGCCGGCCAGGAAGGGCAAAGGCCGCACGCGGCTCACCCCGGCCAGCAGGTTGGTCGCCACGTTGCTGCCCACCGGCAGAAGGCGGATCAGCAACGTCATCGAGAACGGATTGTCGTGCAGAAAGTCGTCGATCCGCTTGACCTTGCCGGGAAAGCGGCTGGCGACCAGCCGGCGTCCCAGGAAGCGGGCGTAGAAGAAGGACCCCACGCAGCCGAGGCCCGTCGCCGCCAGGGACCAGGCCGTTCCTTCGACTACGCCGAAGGCGTAGCCGCCCAGGAAGGCCACCGCTTGGCGGGGAAAGCCGACGCCGGTCAAAAGCGCGCCGGCGCCCAGGTAGAGCATCTCGCCTTCCAGGCCCCTGCCCTTGACGTCGGCGTCGATCCAGGCGGTATCGAAGACCGCGTCCAGGTGCAGGGCCTTGGCGAGGAACCCCAGGGCCACCAGCGAGACGATGAAGGCCAAGCCGCGCAGGAAGACGCGAAAGTTCATTCTTCGACCTGGGGCTTGCTGCCCCGCCTTTGCAGCCACATGACGCCTAGCAGGTCGACGAGGCCCACCATCAGGCGGTCGAGCATGCCGTACTTGGAAACCCCGCGGGCGCGCGGGCGGTGATTGACCGGCACCGACTGCACCCGGCCGCCCCGGCGAAGCATCAGGGCGGGCAGGTAGCGGTGCATGTGGTCGAAACGCGGCATGTCCAGGAAGGCGGTACGGGTGAAGACCTTCAGCCCGCAGCCGGTATCCGGCGTCGCGTCGCCCAGAAGGCCGCCGCGCACGCGGTTCGCGACGCGCGACTGCAGGCGTTTGTACGGCGTGTCCTTGCGTTGCGTCCGATGGCCGGCGACCAGAAGCAGGTCCGGATCGGGAGCCAGGCGCAGCACCTCCAGGAGGCGGGGAATGTCCGCGGGATCGTTTTGGCCATCGCCGTCCAGGGTGGCCACGATCGGAGCGCTTGCGGCCTTGACGCCGGTGGCCACGGCAGCGCTCTGGCCGCAGCAGGCGCGATGGCGAAGGCAGCGCAGTTCGGGGATCTGGGCCTTGAGGGTCCGCAGCCGCTCCCAGGTGGCGTCGGAACTGCCGTCGTCCACATAGACGATCTCGAACGGTCCGACGTCCGCCAGGGCTGCGCGGATCTCGGCGATCAAGGGGGCCAGGTTGTCGGCTTCGTCGTGGACCGGCACCACGACGGCAAGCTGCGGCGGAATCCGGTCGGAAGCGGCGGTCATTCGCTGAATCCTAGCTGGGCGCCCGCTTATCGCAGATGCTTACGCCGGCTTCAACATTTTCCGGGCGCGATGCCGCGGAAAGCGCGGCCGGGCTTGGCGAAGGGGCAGATCGAACCTTCCCGGCGGGCCGCCATGGCGCGGCAGAAGTCGGCCTGCGAAGCCTCGCCCAACACGATTCCCGCCACCCGGTCGGCATCGTCGAAGGCCAAGTCAAGATGCCAGAGTCCGGCGTCCTGGTCCAGTTCGACCAGGACGGTACGCCGGGCCGACGCCTTGTCGGCCCCCGGCGCGGCGCAGCCCAATTGCGCCACCGGCAGGGAGGAGAGAATCTCCATGGCCTCGGCAGGCGCCACGGCCGGAACGATGGTGGACGAGGCTGACGGAACGGCGCGCGAGGACGCCTGGGTCAGCCAGAACCCTGCTTGGTCGAATAGCGCCACACCGGGAGCGAAGCGGGAAGCGAGGCTTTCCCTGAGGGCGGGCGGAACCTTGGGGTTGAGGGCCGTGGTCACTTGGCTGGCCACGGCGTCCATCCGCCGGGTGCGGCTCGCATTCACCGGAGTGGGCTTGTCGGTCGGCGGGAAACCGCCCTTCTCGATCATCGCCAGCCCTTCCGGCCCCAGGCAGGACCCAAGGTCCCCGCCGGTCGCGAAAAGCGAACGGACCTGGAAGACGGTTCGCAAGACCGCCGCGCTATCCTGAAGACTGAGACCGGCTGCGTTGCCAAGCCTCGTCCGCAGGGCTCCGCAGGCTTCGGCCAGTTCGGCCGGACCGGCGGTCAACGCGGCCCCCATGGCCTGACCGGCGCGCGCCGCCAGGTAATCGCCTACCGTCCGGCCGCCGTCCGCCGGCAGAGCCGAGAGTGTGGCCAGGGAAAGCTGGGGCACGGCGCCCACGGGAAAAAGAGGTGCATGAGACCCCAGGCGGAAGGACAGGCGCATCAGCGCATGGCCGTTGGTGTCCACGAGTTCCACGATCCGGCCACGCGAATCCGCACCATCCTTGAGCAGGATGTCGAAGGACAGCAAGCCATCGACGGTCTTGGCTCCCAGGCCATTCAAACGGTCGGCGAAGGCCTGGGCGCGCAACTGCACGCCGCCCGGACTGGTCCAGAGGGGCGCCGGCTCGGCCGACAGGAAGGAATACAGGCTTTCCGCCTCGCCCGCCAAGCCGCCCACCAGGGCGGCGTCGGCCCCGGGAACGTAGGAAACGGCCAACGACACGATGGCCTTGGCGGCGCCGTTGGCGGCGAACAGTGGTGTCATCCGCACCCCGCCATCGCCCAGCAAAAAGGCGGCCCGGAATTCAGGCGACGACGCCAGGACCGCAACCGGAACCGGCGGCAGTCGCCGACCGTCGTCCAGCGCCGTAGAGGCGCTCAGAACCGCAACTCCCACTTGGCCGGAGAAGCTGGCGAACAACTCCCGAAAGAAAGGCGCGGCATCGACGCCGGCCTGCGCCCCGCCCACGAGAAACGCGTAGCCTTCGGGCGCCAAGGCGGGACGGACTTCGTCGTCGGCGAGAATGCGGCCCCGTTCGGCGAACAAGCGGCGGGCCGCCTCGGGAGACAGTTCGGGCGGCGGCGGGGACGTCTCGGCCGGCTGCGTCCGCAAGGCCGGGGACAAGGCGTAGTAAAGACTGAATCCAGCGAGCGCAACGGCTCCCAGCACGACCAGCGCGACGAAAAGTCCGCGTTTGCTCACAGCCACCCCCTTCCCGCCTCCCTGGCGAGGGGAAAGAGGCTACCAGCATGGAGGCCGTCGGGCAACCCGCTAACGGCCCGTCTAACGGCCTAGGCCGCTCATCCAGCCTTCCGCCGCGCCGCGAGTGAAGTCCAACACCGCCGCCGGATAAAGCCCCACTGCCAGGACCAGAAGTCCCAGCACCACGGCAATAACCAGTTCGCGCGGCTGCAAATCCAGGCAGTCGTCCACGGCCACGTTGCGCACCGGCCCAAGGAAGGCCTGGCGGTAGAATCCCAGGAAATAGGCGGCTCCGAGGATCGCCCCGCCCAGAGCGGCCAGGGCCGCCCCCTTGTGGGAGGCCAGTGTCCCCAGAAGAATCAGATGTTCGGCGGCGAAGCCCGAGGTCAGCGGCACGCCCATCCCCGCCAGGCCCAACAGAAGGAAGAAGGTGGCCGCCATGGGCATGCGGCTTGCCACGCCGCCCAGATGCGCCAGGTCGGTGGAGCCGATGCGGTGATGCACGAAGCCCGCGATCAGGAAGGCGCCGCCGGCAGCGATGGTGAAGTTGAGAAGCTGGAACACCGCCCCCTGCAGACCTTGGATGGTGAAGGTCGACAGGCCCAGCAGCACCATGCCCACATGGCTGATGCTGGAAAAGGCCAGCAGCCGGCGCAGGTTCGTCTGGGCCAGGGCGGCCAGGGCGCCGTAGAGGATGCCCACCACCCCCATGCCGGCCAGCAGCCAGTGCAAGTCCTGCGCCGCCTGGGGCGCGAGCGGGATGGCGAAACGGATCATGCCGTAGGCTCCCAGCTTCAGCCCGGTCATCACGGCCGCGACGGCGGCAGGGCCTTCCATGGCGATGGTCGGCAACCAGGTATGCAGAGGGAAAACCGGCGTCTTGACCGCGAATCCGACCAGCAGCAGCAGGAACACCGCCAGTTGCGCCTCGGCCGGCAGCGGCTGGGCGAGCAGGGTCGGCAGGTCGAAGACCGGCTCGGCATGGCGGAAGGCGGCTAGCAGGAAGCCGAACAGCAGCGGCACGCCACCGCCCAGCATCATCAAGGTGTACTTGACCGCCGCATAGCGCCGATGGGGCCCCACGCCCCACAGGCTGACCAGGAAGTAAACTGGCACCAAGGTCAGTTCCCAGAACAGGAAGAACAGCAGGGTGTCGAGGGCGCAGAAGATGCCCATCGTCACCCCTTCGAGCAGCAAAAGCAGGGCGAAATAGAGCCGGGGCATGGTCCGCACCCCGGTCCACGAAGCAAGAGTCGTCGCCACGAAGAGCAACGCCGTGAGCGGCAGGAACAGGGCCGACAGGCCATCGATGCCCAGGTGGTAATGGGCGTTGAGACTGGGAATCCAGACCATCTTCTCGACCAACTGGAAACCGGCGGCATGGGAGTCGACGCCACCCGCCACCGCCAGAGCCAAGCCGAGTTCGGCAATGGCCAAGCCCAGGGCCGCCCCGCGCGCATGGCGGTCGGCCGGCAGCAGGACCAGCAGCAGCGCCCCCAGGAGAGGCAGGCCGATCAGAGCGGACAGCAAGGGAAGGCCGTTCATCGCCGAGCCTCCTTGGCCGCGTAGGGCGCCGCGAGGGAATGGCTGGTGGTCTCCACCAGCTTTAGCCAGGGTTCCGAGAAGAATCCCGCCGCCAACTGGACCACGATCACGGTGGCGGCCAGGGCCAGTTCGATGGGACTGGCGCGACGCACGGCCTTGGCGCCCGCCGCGTCGCTCGCCGGTGGAGCCAGGAAGGCGCGTTGGAAGGCCCAAAGCAGGAAGGCGGCAGCCGTCACGTTGCCCAGCGCCGCCGCGATGGTGACCAGGGCGCCGAAGCGGTCGATGGCCGCTTCCAGCATCAGGTGGGCGGCATCGAAACCGGGCGTGCCCGGCATGCCGACGATGGCGAGACCCGCCACCAGGAAGGCGATGCCGATCAACGGCAGGCGATCGAACAGGCCCCCTAGGCGGGACAGCAGCATGGTCTGGGTGCGCCGGTAGACCAACCCGGCCATGAACAGCAGGCCGGATACCGCCAGGCCGAAGTTCACGGCCAGGAGGACGCTGCCCTGGAAGGCCTGGGGATGAAGGCTGAACAGGCCGATGACCAGGACGCTGGTGTGGCTGACCACCGCATAGGCCAGGAGACGCCGGAGGTTCTGCTGCATGAGCGCCAGCAGGGCGGCGTAGAAGATGCCGGCGGTGGCGAAGGCGACCACGTAGGGATGCCATTGCAGCACCGCCTCTGGCAGCAGCGGGAAGAGAAAGCGCAGCAGGCCGTAAACCCCGGTCTTGAGGCCCAGCAGGAAGACCAGGCCGGGAGCCACGGTCCCGTGCTCGGCGGCCAAGGGCAGCCATCCGTGCAGAGGAAACAGCGGGATGCGGATCGCCAGCCCGTAGAACAGCAGGTAGAAGATCACCGAACGCAGCGGCCCCGGAACCGGCGTGCCCGACAAGGCCAGAAGGTCGAAGCTCCACCGGCCGCCGGCCGTGTCGGCATGGTTCCAGCCCAGCATCAGGGCGGCAGCCAGCAGGAGCAGTAGACCGAAACCCATGAACTCGTAAAAGCGGGCCAGCGCCGTGCCTTCCTCGGACGAGGTCGCCCAGGCCTTCAGCAGGTAGCCCGCCGCCGCCACCTGGACGATCGAAAGCAAGGTGAACCACAGCAAATCCACCGTCGCGAACTGGCTCATCAGGGCCGCCTCGCCGATGAAGACCACGGCCAGGAAGCGCGACTGCGGCGAGAAGGGCCGCACCTTGCCATAAAGGGCAACCATCAGCGTCAGGAAGGCGGTCAGCAGCACGAACAGCACCGTGATGCCGTCGGCCGCCGCATGGTAGGCCAGGGGTCCCAGGATGGATAGACGCTCGGCGAACTGCAGGGCTGGATTGGCTTCGTCGAAACGCAGATACAAATAGACCGCCAATCCCAGTTCCAGGGCGCCCAGCGCCAAGCCGAAGACGAAGGCGGCGTTCTCGCGCCGTATGCCGGACAGCACCAACGCCCCGGCCAAGGGGACCAGTTGCAGCAGTCCGAGGATCGGAAGGGTCGCTTGCGCCGTCCAGGGAATTTCGGTGAGCGTCATGGGCGGCCTACAGGATCACGATGAAGGTGATGACGATCAGCAAGAGCAGATAGCGCGGCTGGGCGAGCAACCGGTCGGCCAGCATCAGATAGGCCCCCAGGTAGCGGAGCGCCCGCGTCATGCCTTCGCCGCCGCTGCTGAGCACCAGGCGGTCCTCGAACCAGTGCAGGGCTCCGGCGATGCGTTCGAGCAGCCGCCCCAGCATGCCGCGCCCGTGGGCAACCTCGTCCAGGTCGCCGCCTCCAAGGCCGGCTTGGCGCGCCTCCCATTCGGCCAAAGAGGAGACCATGCCGGCGGTGTCCGGGCGGCCGACGATACGGTTGACCATCTGTTCGTCGAAGGTCTGCACATCCCGGCCCAGGGCCTGGGTCGGCCGGGCTAGAAGCGCCTCGGCCAGCGGATCGAGCCAGAAGCGCCCCAGCGCCGCGGCGAACAGGCCGCGCCGCCGCGCCAGCCAGGCGGGCACCGGCCGGGCCGGCTTGCCGGTCAGGTGCATGTAGGCCGGCGCGCCCAGGAACTGGTAGGCCCGCCAGGCGGCATGGGCCGCCATGTGCCATGCCGCCAGGTCGAACAGGCCCAGGCCGCATTCGGCGAACATCAACCCCACCTGCGCCTGGGTGGAAAAGATCAGGGCGCTTTTCACATCGGTCTGCACCAGCCCCACCAACAAGCCGTAAACCGCGGTCAGAAGACCCAGCACCACCAGCGCCAGCATCAGGGCGGGCGAGCGCGAGACCAAAGGTTCCAGCCGGATCAGCAGGAAGACCCCGGCATGGACCATGAGGGAGCCGTAGAACACGGCGCTGGACGGCGTCGGCCCTTCCAGGGCGCGGGCGATCCAGGCGGCAAAGGGCATCTGGGCCGACTTGGCGAGCGCCGCCAGGGCGAATCCGCCGGCCGCCACCCCGGCGGTCAGGGTCCCCAGGTTGGGCGCGCCACGGAACAGAGCCGGCCATTCCGGCCCCTGCACCCAGTAGTATGACAAGGCGATGGACACCACGAAGCCGGCGTCGCCGAAACGGTTGGCGATGAAGGCGCGGGCCGCGTTGGCGGTGGCGTTGGGACGGTCGAAGGCATAGCCGATCAGCAGGTAGGAGGCGATGCCCGCCACCTCCCAGCCGACGAAGGCCAGCACGGCGTTGCCGGCCAGCACGATCATTAGCATGGCGCCCTCGAACAGGCAGAGGATGGCGAAGAAGCGCTGGAACCCGGCTTCCCGGTGCATGTAGTTGACGGAAAACCGCAAGGTCAGGAAGGACACCAGCGCCACCATGCTGGCCATCGACAGGGCCAGGGGATCGACCAGGAAGCTGACCATCACCCGATAGGAACCGCTCTCCAGCCAGGGGAAAAGGGCCAGGTAGCCGGGCGCGCCGCGCAGCAGGGCCTGGCCGTCAAGGGCCAGCAGGATGAACAGCGAGAGCAGGGCCGCCCCCTGGGCGGCCCAGGCGGTGGGGCGTTCGCCGGGTTCTCCCCGGTTGCCGCCGCCCATGTAGCCGAGCCCGATCCAGGCGGCGGCCAGCCAGGGCAGCAGGGGAACCGACAGAACCAAGGCCTTGGTCATCGCGCGTCCTCTCCCGGCTGGCGGATCAGGGCCGGCGGCAGGGGGCCCTCGTGGCCGGCGTACCAGTCGGCCGAACGGCCGACCAGGGGCGGCGCCTTCAGGTTCGGGGCCCAGGCCTCCCAACCGACGTTCGGCCGGAAGACGTGCAGGGCCCCGCTACCGGGTTCGATGGCCGCCAGATGGATCCAGGCCCCCCCCACCAGTTCGCGGATCGCCGGCTGGCGTTCGTAGATGGCGGTCAGGATTTCCGGTTTCTGCTCGACGATCACCAGCAGCCGCATGGCCTCGTGGATCTCGATCATCTGGCGTGGCAGGCCGGTGCGCAGGTCGGACGCCGTGCCTTCCATCACCCCCAGGAAGCCGGTGACGTTGTGCACCACCTTGGTGCCGCAGCCGAAGCGGTCGTTGTTCACCGTCGAGAAGTAGTACTCCAGGCTGATGCCCGCCCCCACCGGCCCGGCGGCCAGCAGGATGCCTTCGACGATGCGCCCTTCCGCATCCTGGGTGGGGTCGTAAGAAATCAGGAACATGCGGCGGTCGAAGAAGACGCCCTGCGCCACCGAGCGCCGGCCGATCAGGGCGCAGGCGTTGGTGGCGTGCCCCAGTTCGGGCCGCGCCTGGCTGAAGTCGCGGGCGCGGCCTTCCATATGGGCGAGGGCCCGCTCCAGGCTGGGGCGGCGGGGCGCCGAGGCCAGGCGCCGACAGCGTTCATGGGCCGACTTTCGGCGCGCGTCCTCCAGATCGGCCTGGAAGGCGGCGAGGGCGGGGGCGAAAGCGGGGGGCATGCGGTCCAGGTCGTACCACTCCAGGCCCTCGTCGCCGGTATTGTGCTCGACGCCCAGAAACCAGGTATCGTCCGGAATGGCGATGCCCCGTTCCGCCAGCAGGCCCCTGACCTCCGGCCGGTTGGCCATGGTGGCGAAGATGCGGGCGTTGGGACCGCCGTGGCGACCGCTGCAGGCGCCGCAGTCGTAGGCCGCCAAGTGGGGATTGTTCTGGCTGAAGGAACCATGGCCGACCATGACCACCAGGGGCGCGAAGCCGTAGGTCAGGCCGACCATGCGCAGGAAGGCCTCCACCCGGCCGGCCTGCTCGCCGTCGGTGAAGCCCAGACGCGGTTCGGCGGGGGTGGGCGTGCGTCCGTCCTCGGGGGCGTCGAGGGCCAGATCGGTCGCCACTTCCAGGTCTGCCGCCGACTTCACGATTTCGACCAAGCGGCCGGTGGCACGGGGCGCCAGCAGCTTGCCGGCCAGCAGGGCCAGCGCCCCCGGC
>JAMOBD010000011.1 GCA_039908345.1 Magnetospirillum sp. WYHS-4 | reverse complement strand
ACCGACGCCGCCCCGGCCTCTCGCGCCCTCGCGGCCGGACGAGGAGGAACCCCCCGTGCGCCCGCCCCTGGAAGGGGACGACGATGCCCGCTTCCGGCGTGGCCGGCTGGTACATCGCCTGCTCCAGACCCTGCCCGATCTGGCGCCCGCAAGGCGCGCCGGGGCCGCCCGCGCCTATCTGGCCCGCCCCGTCCACCGCCTGCCCGAAGGGGAACAGGCGGCCCTGGCCGCCGAAGTGCTGGCGGTGCTCGACCATCCGGATGCCGCCCCCTTGTTCGGACCGGGCAGCCGGGCCGAGGTGCCGCTGGTCGGACTGGTGGGCGGGCGCGCCATCTCGGCTCAGGTGGACCGGCTGGCGATCCGCGATTCGGAGGTGCTGGTGGTCGACTACAAGACCAACCGGCCGCCGCCGGAGCGCCCCGAGGAGGTGGCCCGCCTCTATCTGGGGCAGATGGCGGCCTACCGCGCGCTGCTCTCGCGGGTCTATCCGGGCCGGAATCTGCGCTGTTTCCTGCTCTGGACCGACGGGCCGCGGCTGATGGAACTGCCCCCCGCCCTGCTCGATCCGCCGCCGTTCCGGTAAAGGGGTGTTCCGGCGGACTTGCCGCCGCCGGCCGCTTCGCATACTGTAACGCCGCCTTCGGAAGGAATCGGCTTCGGAAACCTGAACCGGGAGAGGGGGTTTTCATCGTGATATCGCGTCTGTGGAACTGGTTTTGGTCGCCCAGCAGCAAGGCTTGGGGCGGCATCTTCGCGGTCGGCGGCATCGCCGGCATCATTTTCTGGGGTGGCTTCAACACCTTCATGGAATATACGAACACGCTGGGCTTTTGCGTCTCGTGCCACGAGATGGATCAGCTGGTGTACCAGGAGTACAAGAAGACCGTCCATTACAAGAACCGCACGGGCGTGCGGGTGACCTGCGCGGACTGCCACGTACCCAAGGAATGGGTGCCCAAGCTGGCTCGCAAGATACAGGCCTCCAACGAGGTCTATCACAAGATCCTGGGTTCGGTGAACACCAAGGAGAAGTTCGAGGCCAAGCGCCTGCAGCTGGCCAAGAACGTCTGGAATTCCATGAAGGCCAGCGACTCGCACGAGTGCCGCAACTGCCACTCTTTCGAGGCCATGGACCTGGAAAAGCAGGAAAAGAAGGCGGCCAGCCGCCATTCCAAGGGCGTCGAGGCGGGCAAGACCTGTATCGACTGCCACAAGGGCATCGCCCACAGCCTGCCGGCGGGCATGGAAGAATAGGCGGCGTTCTCTATCGGGCGATAACAGGGGCCGGTCCCTCGCGGGGCCGGCCCTTGTCGCTTCAGGAAGGCTCGCCGCGTTCCCGCACCACCTCGCGGATAACGGACCGGACGTAGGGGGCGGCGGCGAATTCGCGGACCGTGGCCTTCAGCCGGCGGCGCCAATTGGGGTATTCCGCGATGGTGCCGGGCAGGTTGAGTTGGTCGGCTTCGATCAGCAGGTCGTCCAGGTTCAGCATCAGAAGCCGGGCCGGACTGCGGGCGAGGAATCTTTCCACCGCCACCGTAAGAGCGCGCAGCCGGTCCTCGTCCAGGTCGGGTGAGAGCGACAGGCCATCCGGTTGGAGCCCCTGGTCGCGTAGCGCCGCCAGCAGCACTTCCCGCTCCGTTTCCCGGGCCCGGAAGTCGGCGGCGAGCGTCTCCTCGCTTTTGAACAGCCGTAGCCGGCGCCGCAACTCCAGGTCGGCGCCCCGCCAATGCCCGGCCACGGTTGGCAGATCGTGAGTGGTGGCGGTGGCGAGCGCCAGGGCGGGATAGGTCTCGGGCCGCTTGAACAAGCCGCTCTCCCACCGTTCGAAATAGAATAGCCGGTAGGACAATACGCCCTCATGTTCCATGCGGGCGCGAAAGCCGTCGGGCACCGTTCCCAGATCCTCGCCCACGACCAGGCAACGGTTGCGCTGGCTTTCCAGGGCCAGGACACCCAGCAGATCGTCGAAGGGATACTTGACGTAGGCTCCCTTGCTGGCCTTGTCGCCGGGCCGGATCCAGTAAAGATGCAGAAGGCTCATGGCGTGGTCGATACGTAAGGCCCCGGCATGGCGCATGTTGGCGCGCAGCATGCGGGCGAAGGATTCGTAGCCGGTCTCCTTCATCGCCACCGGATGCGGGGGTGGCATGCCCCAATCCTGCCCCAGGGGGTTGAAGGCGTCGGGCGGCGCTCCGAAGCGATAGTCGCGGGCGGTCAGTCCGGGTTCCATCCAGGCGTCGGCGCCGTTGGGATCGGCCCCCACCGCCAAGTCGCGGTAGAGCCCTACCGTCATGCCGTTGTCGGCCGCCGCCGCCAACTGGGTTTCGGCCAGCCATTGCAGCCAAGCATGGAAATCGAGGCGGGCTTCCTGTTCGCGGGCGAAGTTCCGCGACTCGTGCGAGTCGGGCCGACGATAGCATTCCGGCCATTGGCTCCAGGGTTGGCCGCGAAACCGCTCGCGCAGACCTTGATAAAGCACGAATCGGTTCAGAATCTCTCCGCCCGTCTTGCGGAAGGCCGTGTATTCCTTGCGTTCCTGTACCGACCGGCTGGAGAAGCAGGCATGCAGGTTTTCCAGCATCTCCAGCTTCAGCGCCGCCACCGCGGTGTAGTCCACGTGATCCTTGGCGCGGGCCTCGGCGACCCGGCGCATGAACTCGTCCTGGGACGCCCGGCCCATGGCGTTGGAGCAGTCGCGAAATCCCGGGATGGCCGTCACGTCGATATATAGGGGGTTGAGGAACAGTCGGCTGCAGGGCGAGTAGGGGCTGGCATGCTCGGGCCAATCGAGGAAAAGCTTGTGCAGCGGATTGATCCCCACCGCCGCCGCGCCCAGGCTCGCGCCGGCTTGGCAGAGCTGTCGCAGGGCAGAGAAATCCCCAACACCCCAGTCGTCGCCGCGGCGCAAGGAATAGAGATGGCAGGCCAAACCCCAGTGGCGCACGCCGCGATCCATCCAGTCGGGCACGTAGCATCGCCCGGGTGCCACGATCAGCCGCCCGGTCGACCGGTGCCTACCATCGTCGACGGCTAGTTCATGATAGCCGTGCGGAAGATCGCCCGGCAGCACCAGTCGGCGGCGTTCCATCCAGGTGCCATTGATCCGGCGCGCGTCTTCGAGCGCCAATTGATGGGGGACGAACTCGCCTAAGCGGACCGATCCGTCTTCCAGCGCCAGTTCCCAGCGCAGGGTCCGGTCGCGGTCGGCCGACGGCAGGGAAAGCGCCACCGATGGTGCCGTCGGCCGACGCGCCACCGTCGTGGCCTCCAGCCAGTTACGCCAGGGGCGTTCCTCGAGGGCTGTCAGGGTCGCGGCGCGGGCGGCCTCGTCGCCGACCGCGTAGCCCATGGCCTCCAGGATGGCCTGCTTGGCTTCCGCCGTGGTCTCGTGGAAGCCGCCGTAAATGTCGTGGTAGGAGGGCCTGATGCCCACCAGGTCAGCCAGCCGGTCGAGGAGATTGGTGTTGTCGGTCATGGCCCGGAATCCCCGCCTCTCTCTCGCTACGCCTTGTCGGCGTCGAACGGAAACGTCTTTTGCGGCATTCCGCCGGCTCCGTCGCCCTCGCCATCCTTGCAATGGATCAAGAGCGCCAAAGCCCTTCCTTGCAAGGGATATACCTCGCGGGGGCGGTAGTCCAGGCCACCGTTCTCGACGCTGTCCGAAGCCAGATCCAGGGCGGTGTCCACCAGGACCTTCCAGCGTTCGCCCAGCGAGGCGTCGGGCAGGCGGAAGGGCACCGGCTCGAAGTGGCCGTTGAGCAGGACGATGAACCGGTCATCGACCTCCCGCTCGCCGGCCCGGTTGAAATATTCGCCCGTATCGCCGCCCATGTGGAAGCCGAAGCAGCGGGCGAACGGCAGGTGCCACTCGCCGCTCTGGATTTCCCGTCCGTCCGGGGACAGCCACGTGATGTCCTTGACCGCGGAATTGGCGATGTGGCGCCCGTGGAAGAAGCGTGGCCGGCGGAAAACCGGATGGTCGCGACGGATGCGCGATAGAATGCGGACGAACTCGAGAAACTCCTTGTCCTCCTCGCGCAGATTGGCCCACTTCACCCAACTGACCTCGTTGTCCTGGCAATAGGCGTTGTTGTTGCCGTGCTGGGACCGCCCCATCTCATCGCCCGCCGTCAGCATCGGCACGCCTTCGGAAAGCAGGAGGGTGGCGATGAAATTGCGTTTCTGGCGCTGGCGCAGGGCGCGGATGCCATGGTCGGCGGCCGATCCTTCGATGCCGCAGTTCCAGCTCAGATTATGGTTGGTGCCGTCGCGGTTGTCTTCCAGGTTGGCTTCGTTGTGCTTGCGCTCGTAGCTGACCAGATCTTCCAGGGTGAAGCCGTCATGGGCGGTGATGAAGTTGATGCTGGCGCGCGGCCGCCGGCCGCCGTGTTCGAAGCGGTTGGAGGTTCCGGTCAGGGAAAAGGCCATGTCGCCGATCAGGCCCCCCTGGCCTTTCCAGAAACGTCGCACGGTGTCCCGGTACTGGTCGTTCCATTCCGACCAGCCGGGCGGAAAGCGACCCAACTGGTAGCCGTCGGGTCCCAGATCCCAGGGTTCCGCGATCAACTTGACCCGAGACAGCACCGGGTCCTGTCGGGCCGCCGCCAGGAACGGGCTGGCCGGGTCGAAGTGCCCGTTGGGGCGGCAGAGCGCGGGGGTGAGGTCGAAGCGGAAGCCGTCGACATGCATCTCCTCCACCCAGTAGCGCAACGAATCCATCACCATCTGGAGAACACGGGGATGGCCCAGGTTCAGGGTGTTGCCGCAACCGGTATCGTCCATGTAGAAGCGCGGCTGGTCCGGATGAAGTCGGTAGTAGCTGGCATTGTCGATGCCGCGGAAGCTGAGGGTCGGCCCCATGTGGTCGCCCTCGCCCGTGTGGTTGTAGACCACGTCGAGAAGGACCTGGATGCCGGCGTCGTGGAAGTGCCGGACCATCTGCTTGAATTCGTTGATCTCGCCGGTCGCCAGGAACAAGGGATTGGGGGCGAAGAAGTTGAACGGATTGTATCCCCAGTAGTTGCGCAGGCCGCGTTCCACCAGATGGGTTTCGTCGACCACCGGATGGACGGGCAACAACTCGACCGAGGTGACTCCCAGGCTCTTCAAGTGGTCGAGCACCGGCTTGGTGGCCAAACCGGCGCAGGTGCCGCGCAGATTGTGCTCGACGCCGGGATGAAGGCGCGTCATTCCCTTGACGTGCAGCTCGTAGATCAGGGTCTGCTGCCAGGGTACGTCGGGCGGCTGGTCGCCGCGCCAGTTGTAGGACGATTCGATGACCACGCTCTTGGGCACGTAGCGGGCGTTGTCGGCCCGGCTCATGGACAGGTCGGCGCGTTGCCCGTCGGGACGGTAGCCGAAGTTGGCGCGGCTCCATTCCAAGGCTCCGGCCAGCTTCTTGGCATAGGGGTCGATCAGCAGCTTGTAGGGATTGAAACGGTGGCCGCGTTCCGGGTCGTAGGGGCCGTGCACCCGATAGCCGTAACGCAATCCCGGACCGACGCCCGGCAGGTAGCCGTGCCAGACTTGGTCGGTGTACTCGGGTAGCGGAATGCGGTCCAGTTCGCGCCGGCCCTTTTCGTCGAACAGGCAAAGCTCGACCCGCTCGGCGTTGGCGGAAAACAGCGCGAAGTTCACGCCCTTGCCGTCCCAGGCGGCGCCCAGCGGGTAGGGTTTTCCGGGCCAGACGATGCGCGCGTGCCGCATGCCGGTCAGGCTCCGCGCGCCGGCTTCAGGACCAGGGCCGCCAGGGGCGGCAGGGTCAGGTCCAGCGACTGGGTATGCCCGTGCATCCCGACCGGACCGGCCGCCAGACGGCCTCCGTTGCCGACGTTGCTGCCGCCGTAGAGCCCGGCATCCGAATTGAATATCTCCAGATAGTCGCCGCCTTCCGGCACGCCGATCCGGTAGCCTTGGCGCACTACCGGAGTGAAGTTGCAGACCACGACCACGAAGTCGTTCGAATCCTGGGCCCGCCGGATGAAGGCCACCACGCTGCTGGCATGGTCGGTGCAATCGATCCATTGAAAGCCGGCGCCATCGAAGTCCAGTTCGTGCAGGGCGGGCTGGGACCGGTACAGCCGGTTCAGGTCGCGCAGGCAACACCGGATGCCCTCGTGGAACGGGTCATCCAGCAGGTGCCAGTCCAGGCTGTGGTTGTGGTCCCACTCCTTTTCCTGGCCGAACTCGCCGCCCATGAACAGCAGCTTCTTGCCCGGATGGACGAACATGAAGGAGAAATAGGCCCGGAGGTTGGCGCAGCGCTGCCAGCGGTCGCCCGGCATGCGGCCGATCAGCGAGCCCTTTCCGTGGACCACCTCGTCGTGGGACAGGGGCAGCACGAAGTTTTCGTGAAAGGCGTAGAGCAGCCCGAAGGTCAGGTCGTCGTGATGATAGGTGCGGTGGATGGGCTCCTTGGAGACGTAGCGGAGCGTGTCGTGCATCCAGCCCATGTTCCACTTGTAGCCAAAACCCAAGCCGCCGATATAGGTGGGCCGGGAGACCATCGGCCAGGCGGTGGATTCCTCGGCCACCGTGAAGGCGCCTGGATGACGGCTGTACACAAGCTCGTTCAGCCGCTTCAGGAAGGCGATGGCTTCCAGGTTCTCGTTGCCGCCGTGGCGGTTGGGAACCCACTGGCCATGCTCGCGGCTGTAGTCGAGGTAAAGCATGGAGGCCACCGCATCCACGCGCAGGCCGTCGATATGGTAGCGGTCCAACCAGAACAGCGCATTGCTGAGCAGGTAGTTGGCGACCTCGCCACGGCCGAAGTTGTAGATCAGGGTACCCCAGTCCATGTGGCGGCCCTGGCGAGGGTCGGCATGCTCGTAGAGATGGGTGCCGTCGAACCGGCCCAGGCCGTGCTCGTCCTCGGGGAAGTGGCCGGGCACCCAGTCCAGGATGACGCCCACGCCGGCCTGGTGGCAGGCGTCGACGAAGTGGCGGAAGTCGGCCGGCGAGCCGAACCGGCTGGTCGGGGCGAACAGGCCGATGGGCTGGTAGCCCCAGGACCCGTCGAAGGGAAACTCGCTGACCGGCAGCAGTTCGATATGGGTAAAGCCCATGTCGCGCACGTAGGGCACCAGTTCGTCGGCCAGTTCGCGGTAGCTGAGGAAGCGGTTGCCCTCCTCGGGGCGGCGGCGCCAGGAGCCCAGGTGCACCTCGTAGATGGACATGGGACGGCGCGTGCCGTGGCTGCCTTCCCGTCCCGCCATCCAGGCCTGATCGTTCCAGGAATAGCCGTTCGGCTCTTCGACGATGCAGGCCGACCGGGGCGGCTGCTCGCAGCGGAATCCATAGGGATCGGTCTTGAGGGGCAGCAGGTTGCCCTCGGGGCCCTTGAGTTCGAACTTGTAGAATGCGCCGGCCCTGGCGCCGGGAATGAAGATCTCCCAGACGCCGCAACTCGGGTGCTTGCGCATGGGATGGCGCCGGCCGTCCCAGCCGTTGAAGTCGCCGACCACGCTCACCCGCCGGGCGTTGGGAGCCCAGACCGCGAAGTTCACCCCGCCCACGCCTTCCAGTGTCATGGGGTGGGCGCCCAGGCGCTTCCAGCTTTCCAGGTGGGTCCCCTCGGCCAGCAGGTAGAGGTCCAGTTCGCCCAGGAAGGGCGCGAAGCGGTATGGATCGTCGAATTCGACCGCCCTGTCGCCCCAGGTAGCCCGCAAGCGGTAGGGGAAGCGGTCCTTGCGATAGGGAATGGTCAGCAGAAAGCCGCCGTCCGGATGCAGGCGCTGCATGGCGCCGATGGCTTGGCCGCTGCCTACCTCAACCACCACCAGGGCTTCGGCGCCGGGAATGAAGGCGCGCACGACCAAGCTGTCGCCGGGCGCTTCGTGCATGCCCAGGAAACCGAAGGGATCGCCGTGCTCGGCCGCCGCCAGGGCCGCGAATCCGGCCTCGTCCGGGGATGGCTTCTTTTTCCTGGAAGCGGCGTTCATCGAAACCCTTCCCGCCAGGGTCGAACCCGGCTGCCCTGATAGTCACTGGCCGCATTGTAGGAAAGCCGAGCCGTGGCCGCATTGAAAAAATTCAAGATTCGTCAAAAGAATGGCATCCAGCCGCCAAGACCCAGCCAAAGAGCGGCCAACGCCAGGGAGGCCAGCGTCATCGGCACCCCCGCACGGGCGAAGTCGGCGAAGCTCAGTGCGACACCAGACGCCTGGGCCCGTTCGGCGACGATCAGATTGGCCAGGCTGCCGACCAGCAGGAGATTGCCGGCCAGGGTCGACAACAGGGCGAGGCCGTAAAGCGTCCCCTCCGGCGCGTCCGGCCAGACGGCAAGGATGAGAATCACCGCCGGTACGTTGCCGATGCCGTTGCTCAGGACCAGCGCCAGGGGCGCCATGACGGCCAAGCTGCCTGGCAATAGGCCGTGGGCGCGCAGCCAATCCATGCCTTGCTGGGCGAGGCCGGTGTCCGCGAACGCGGCGGTCACGGTGAACAGGCAGGCGAAGAGCAGAAGCAGGTGCCAATCCACGGCCCCGATCATGTCGCGGCTGGCCATGCGGCGGCTGGCGAGCAGCAGGGCGGCCAGCGCCAACGCTCCCACTTCGCGGGGCAGGGGGGTGGTGAAGAGGGCGATCAGCAGCAAGGTGGCGATCACCCCCTTGGCGGTCTGCCAGCGGTTCAGGGGTATCGGCCCGGCCGGGTCGGGCTGGATGGCCGGGGCCGCCAGCGCCTCGCGCCAGGCCAGGCGCACGGCAACGAACACCAGCCCCATGGCGAGCAGGGCCGGAACGCCGCAGACGGCCAGGAATTTCCAGAAATCCAGGCCTCCCACCTGGCCGATCAGGATGTTCTGGGGATTGCCGATGACGGTCGCCGCCGAGCCGGCGTTGCTGCCCCCCGCCAACCCGACCAGGAAAGGCCGCGGATCGAGGCCGCGCGCCGCCAGGCCGCGGCAGAGCAGGGGCGTCATGGCGAAGACGACGATATCGTTGGCCAGCAGGGCCGACAGGCCGCCGGCGATGGCGACGGTGAGGCCCAGCAGGGCCGTAGGGCTGGCACGCGCCAGGGTGATGCGGCGCGCGCAAAGGTCATAGAACCCGGACCCGGCGAACTGGGACGACAGGATCATCAGGGCGAAAAGCAGAACCAGGGTCGGACCGTCCACCGCCCGGCCGATGCCCGCCACGTCGACCTCTCCCGCCGCCATCAGCAGGGCGACGCCGAACAAGGCGATTCCCGTGCGGTCGATCTTCAGCCCCGGCACCCGGCCCAGGGCCATTCCCAGGTAGACGAGGAGGAAGACCGCCGGGATCATGGCCGCGGCATCATGGGTTCGGGCAGGACGCTGTCGGACAGAACCGGGAAACGCCGGCTATCGAACATCTGGTAATGCCACCATTCCTTCCGGTAGAAATCCCAGCCCGCCGTCGTCATCAGGCCCATCAGCAGAAGGCGGTTGCGCTGGGCCTCCATGGGGATGTCCCCGTTGCCATGGTGGGACAGCGAGGAAAAGAGATCGAAGGGCGTGCCCATGGGCAGGTCGCGTCCTTCGGCGTCCACCAGGGTCAGGTCGACGGCGGCGCCCCGCGAATGGGGCGAACCCCGGCGCGGGTCGGCGAGGAAGTCGGGGTCGGGACAGTGGTTCCACAGTACCCACTGCGCCTCGGCCGGCCGGAAGGCATCGAAGATCCGGATGCGCAGCCCCTGCACGGCGGCCAGACGGACGGCTTCGCCGAGCAGAGGCACGGCGGCCGGGTTCAGGTAGCAGGCGGCGCGCCCGTAGACCGCCCGGCCGGTAAAATTGTCCGGCCTGGCATAGGCGATGTCCAACAGGACGCCGTGGCTCGCGGGAGTGATTTCGACAAGCGGCATGAAGGGCAGTATAAGGATGGGCCGCCGAAATGGAATCTCTCATGACGACCGTACTTGCCTTCGACACCGCCACCACAGCCTGTTCCGCCGCCCTCTGGCGCGATGGCCGGATTCTGTCGCGGCGCTTCGAATCCATGCCGCGCGGCCAGTCCGAAGCCCTGGTGCCCATGATCCTGGCCGTTCTGGCGGAAGCCGGGATCGACTGGCCCGACATCGACCTGCTGGCGGTCACGGTAGGGCCCGGCGCCTTCACCGGCCTGCGCATCGGCCTGGCGACGGCGCGCGGTATGGCGCTGGCTGCGAATCGGCCTTGCCTCGGAATCGGTACCCTGGAGGCGGTGGCCGCCGCCGCCGGACTTGGAGCCTCGCCCCTGCTGGTGGCGCTGGAGACCAAACGCGCCGATCTCTACGTCCAGGTCTTCGCCGCCGACGGCTCGCCCCTGTCCGAGCCCATGGCCGTGCCGCCCGAGAACCTGCCGGCCCATCTTCCTCCGGGCCCCTTGCGGGTGGCGGGAGACGCGGCGGAACGCGTCCGGTCCTTGTACCCTGAAGCCGTATTCCTCGCGGTTCCCGGCGAACCCGACGCGGCCATCGTCGCCGCGCTGGCGGCGGCCCGCTGGCGGCCGGGCGCGACCGCTCCGCCTCCCGCTCCGCTCTATTTGCGGCCGCCCGACGTCTCTATGCCGCCCGCCCCATGAACGTCCAACCAGCCGGCTTGGCCCATGCCGCTCTGCTGGCGGCGCTGCACGCCCCCTGTTTCTCCGACGGCTGGCCGGAGTCGGCCTTTCGCGACTTGCTGGCCATGCCCGGCGCCTTCGCCCTTCTGGCTGCCGACGGAGGCTTCATCCTCTGCCGCCAAGCGGCTGACGAGGCGGAAATCATCACCTTGGCCGTCCTGCCGGAACGAAGACGGGCAGGCCTCGGCCGGACCCTGGTGGAGGCGGCCCGGGCGGAAGCGGCGAGGCGAGGCGCCGCGACGATGTTCCTGGAAGTCGCCGCCGACAATCCCGCCGCCCGTGTTCTCTACGAATCGCTGGGCTTTCGGGAGGCGGGCCGGCGCAAGGGCTACTACGCCCGTCCCGGCGGCCCGGCGGTCGATGCCCTGGTCCTGGTCACGTCTTGCGGATGACCAGGCGGTGCACGGTATCCGGCACCTCGGCACCGCCGTCGAGCGGGGCGAGGGACATCACCTCGTGGCCGTGGTCCTTCACCGAACGGGGCACGTTGAGCAAAGGTTCCTTGCCCTTCAGGTGTATCTCGGCGGTTTGGCCGGGAACCATCTTTTCCAGCAACAGCTTGGTGCGCACGAAAGTCAATGGACAGACCTCCCCGGTGATGTCCAGGAAGAAGTCTCTCGCACCATCGCCGGCCTTATTGTTGGTATCATCCATCGAACTTCTTGCCTTGCCCAAACTTTCTACTTATAAGGTCGGCACCCTCCATCCCAGGGATAGAAGAAATGACCGACAAGATCGAACTCCTCGAATTGACCACCGAGATTGTTTCCGCCCACCTGAGCAACAACAACGTCCAGCCGGCCGACGTGCCGCAGCTCATCCAGTCCGTATATAGGACGTTGACCGAGGTCGGCACAACGGCCGCCGAACCGGAACGGCCGAAGCCCGCCGTGCCGGTCAAGCGCTCCATCTTTCCCGACTACCTGATCTGCCTGGAAGACGGCAAGAAGCTGAAGATGCTGAAGCGGCATCTGATGACTGCCTACAACATGACGCCCGAGGAGTACCGGGAACGTTGGGGCCTGGGGTCCGACTACCCGATGGTGGCGCCCAACTACGCGGAACGCCGCAGCGAACTGGCCAAGAAGATCGGCCTCGGCACCAAAGGCCGGCGCTAGGGCCGGCCGCCAAGGCGCCGTCCGACGACGGCGGCGCCTTTTCTTGCCGGGACCGATGGGCTATCATCCTCCGGCGAATCGTTGCCCGCATGGGCATGGAGGGGGTATGGCGGCGCCGTCGCGAATCGAGAAGCTTTGCCTCGACAAGGGTATGAAGATGACCGGCCAGCGCCGGGTCATCGCCGCCGTGCTGTCCGAGGCCCACGACCATCCGGATGTGGAAGAGGTCTACCGCCGTTCGGTCAAGCGCGATCCCAAGATCAGCATCGCCACCGTCTATCGCACGGTGCGGCTGCTCGAGGAAGCCGCCATCCTGTCTCGCCACGACTTCGGCGACGGCCGCTCGCGCTACGAGGAGGCCTCCGAGGAACATCACGACCACCTGATCGATATCCAGTCGGGCAAGGTGATCGAATTCACCAGCACCGAGATCGAGTCCCTGCAGGAGAAGATCGCACGCGAATACGGGTTCCGGCTGATCGGTCACCGCCTGGAACTTTACGGTGTGCCTCTCGATTCCAAGAAGTGATCCCTTGGCGAAGACGCTTTACATCAAGACGTACGGCTGCCAGATGAACGTCTACGACTCCGCCCGTATGGCGGACGTCCTGGCTCCCCTGGGCTATGTGCCCGGCGATGGGCCGGAAGACGCCGACATGGTGATCCTCAACACCTGCCACATCCGCGAAAAGGCCGCCGAGAAGGTCTTTTCCGAATTGGGGCGGCTGCGTCACCTGAAGGAGGCCAAGGCCCGTGTCGGCAGGCGGATGATCCTGGCGGTAGGCGGCTGCGTCGCCCAGGCGGAAGGCGAGGAAATCCTGCGCCGCGCGCCCTTCGTCGATATGGTCTTCGGGCCGCAGAGCTACCAGAACCTGCCCGAGATGGTCGCCAAGGCGGCGCGTGCCGGCGGCGCCGTGCTGGACATCGACTTCCCGGCCGAGCCGAAGTTCGACCGCCTGCCCGAAGTCGTTGCCGGAACCGGTTCCCGGACGGCCTTCCTGGCGGTGCAGGAGGGCTGCGACAAGTTCTGCACCTTCTGCGTGGTGCCCTACACGCGGGGCGCCGAATACTCGCGCCCTGCCGCGGATCTTCTGGCGGAGGCCCGGCGCATGGCGGGCGGCGGCGTGCGCGAAATCACCCTGCTGGGCCAGAATGTCAATTGCTATCATGGCGAAGGGCGGGACGGCGCCAATTGGAGCCTGGGGCGCCTGATCCGCGAGATGGCCGGCATCCCCGGCCTGGACCGCATCCGCTACACCACCTCCTACCCGGCCGACATGGACGACGACCTGATCGCCGCCCATCGCGAGGTCCCCAACCTGATGCCCTTCCTGCACCTGCCGGTGCAGGCCGGATCGGACCGAGTGCTGGCCGCCATGAACCGGCGCCATTCGGCCGACGACTATCGCCGGCTGGTGGACCGCCTGCGCTCCGCCCGCTCCGACCTGGCCCTGTCTTCGGACTTCATCGTCGGCTTTCCCGGCGAAGCCGACGCCGATTTCCGCGCCACCCTGGCGCTGGTGCGGGACATCGGGTTCATCCAAGCCTATTCCTTCAAATACAGTCCCCGTCCCGGCACACCCGCCGCCAACCTGGCGGACCAAGTCCCGGAAGCGGAAAAAACCGCCCGCCTGGCGGAACTGCAAGGCCTGCTGGGCGCTCAGCAGATGGCCTTCAACCGGTCCTGCGAAGGCCGGGTGCTGCCGGTCCTGCTGGATCGCGTCGGGCGCCGCGCCGGTCAACTGCTCGGCCGCAGTCCCTACATGCAGCCGGTGCACGTGACCGCGCCGGCTTCCCTGCTGGGCAACATCATCGACCTGACCATCGCCGCCGGGCAACCCAACAGCTTGGCCGGCGCCTTTCCGGAAAGGGCTTGCGCTTGAAACGGGCCGCCGCCGCGCGCACCTCCAGCCTGTCCTTCGCCGACAACGGCCTGGCGCAGCAGCTTTACGGCGGCCACAACAGCCACCTGGCCCTGATCGAACAGCGCCTGGGCGTCAGTATCGCGTCCCGTGGCAACCGGCTCTCGGTGACCGGGCCCGCTTCCGCCGTCGATGATGCCATCCAGGTCCTGGAAGGACTCTATGCCCGCTTGCGCAAGGGTCTGGACCTTGACCGCGAGGAAGTGGAGGCGGCGGTCCGCATGGCCCAGGCCGCCGGCTACTCGGTGGCCGACGCCGACCTGACGGTGCATACCCGCAAGCGCAGCGTCTCGGCCCGCACGCCCAACCAAGCAGCTTACCTGAAGGCCATCGACGACTGCGACATGGTCTTCGGCTTGGGCCCGGCCGGCACCGGCAAGACCTACCTGGCGGTTGCCAAGGCGGTCGAATTCCTGATGAAGGGCGAGGTCGACCGCATCATTCTAACCCGCCCGGCGGTCGAGGCCGGGGAGCAGTTGGGCTTCCTGCCCGGCGATATGCGCGAGAAGGTCGATCCCTATCTCAGGCCTCTCTACGACGCCCTGCACGACATGATGCCCAACGGCCAGGTGGCCAAGCGCATGGAACTGGACGAGATCGAGGTGGCGCCGCTGGCCTTCATGCGCGGCCGTACCCTGGCGAACGCCTTCGTCATCCTGGACGAGGCGCAGAACACCACCGCCGTGCAGATGAAGATGTTCCTCACCCGCCTGGGCAACAACGCCCGCATGGTGGTGACCGGGGACCTGAGCCAGGTCGACCTGCCGCGCGGCATCCGCTCCGGTCTCCGCGACGCCCTGGACGTGCTGGAAGGAGTGGAAGGCCTGCGCTTTGTCGAATTCACCGATGCCGACGTGGTACGCCATCCGCTGGTAACCCGTATCGTCAGGGCTTACGATTCGGTCGAACGCCACCGCCGTTCCGCCGCCCGCTACGAATCTTCCGATGACTGACTTTTTCGACCTGGCCGTGATGATCGAAAACGAGGACTGGGAACGCCGCCTGCCCGATGCGGACGCCTTGGCCAGGCGCGCCGCCCTTGCCGCCTTCGCCGCCGTCCCCCATCCGGCCCGCCCCTGCGAGGCCGGGCTGCTGCTCACGGACGATACCGCCGTGCGTGCGCTGAATCGGGACTACCGGGGCCAGGACAAGCCGACCAACGTGCTGTCCTTCCCCGCCTGGGACGGCGAGGACCTGCCCGAGGGCGCCGCGGTGCCGCTGGGCGACGTGGCGATCGCGCTTGGCGTGCTTGCCGCCGAGGCCGAAGTCGAAGGCAAGCCGCTCGCCGACCATTTCAGTCATCTGGTGGTCCATGGTATCCTGCATCTCATGGGCCACGACCACGAGAGGGGAGAGAGGGAAGCCGCCGCCATGGAGGACCTGGAATGCCGGGTCCTGGCGGCCCTCGGCATTCCCGATCCCTACCGCGAGCCCGAAGGATTCGCATGAACGACCCATCCGACAGTACGGCGCCCCGCGAAGCCGGGGCTCCCCCGAAACCCTCCGGCGGGAAGTCGTTGGGCGGTTGGTTGAAGCGCCTAGTCAAGCCGCGCAACGGCGAAGCCTCGGCGCTCGAGGTCATCGAGGGGTTGATCGAGGCCCAGGAGGAAGGCGAGGCGGCTCTCAGCCCGGACGAACGTTCCCTGCTCGCCAACATCCTGGACCTGCGCAACCTGTCGGTCGAGGACGTGATGATTCCGCGCGCCGACATCGTAGCCGTGGAGGCCGGGGCCTCCTTGGCCGAATTGGTCGCCATCGTCACCCGCGAAGCGCATTCGCGCCTGCCCATCTATCGTGAGACCCTGGACGACGCCCTGGGCATGGTCCATATCCGCGACCTGTTGGCTTGGCGTGGTCGCGACGAGGAATTCGACCTCGATCAGGTCAAGCGCGACATCCTGTTCGTGCCGCCTTCCATGCGGGTGCTGGAATTGCTGCTGGAAATGCGGGTCAGCCGCATCCACATGGCGCTGGTGGTCGACGAATACGGCGGCATCGACGGCCTGGTGACCATCGAGGACTTGGTCGAGGAAATCGTCGGCGAGATCGAGGACGAGCACGACGAGGACGGCGAGGTGCAATGGACCCGCCGGCCGGATGGCACCGTCGACGCCGACGCCCGCGTCACCCTGGAAGCCATGGAGGACTTGGCCGGGCCCGTATTCTCCGAGGAGGAACGCCAGGACATCGACACCCTGGGCGGCTTGGTCTTCGCGGTCGCGGGACGGGTTCCCATCCGGGGCGAACTGGTCAGCCACCCTTCGGGTCTCGAATTCCAGGTGCTGGACGCCGACCCCCGCCGGGTCAAGCGCCTGCGCATCCGCCTGCCGGCGCCCCGGAACGAAGGGCAGGAATAAGGCGTCATGGAATCTCTGAGGGCGCGACTCCGGCAACTGCGCGGCTGGCCGCGGCGGGGAATGGCCTTGGCCCTGGGAGCCTTGGCGGCTTTGGCCCTGCCGCCCACCTATGTTCTGCCGGCCTTGCTTCCCTCTTTCGTCGGCCTGGTCTGGTTGGCCGAGGCGGCGGACCGGCCTCGCCAGGCGTTCTATATGGGCTGGTGGTGGGGCTGGGGCTTCTTCATCGCAGGGCTTTACTGGGTAGGCATCGCCTTCTTCAACGATTCCCGCGGCTACGAATGGCTGGCGCCCCTGGGCGTGCTGGGCCTCGCCGCCGTCCAGGCCTTGTTTCCGGCCGTCGCCGCCCTGGCATTGCGCCTGGTGCCGGGCACGGGGCCGGGCCGCATCCTGGTCTTCGCCGCCGCCTGGACGGCGATGGAATGGGTTCGCTCCTGGGCCTTCAGCGGCTTTCCCTGGAACCTGCTGGGGTCGGTCTGGGCCTTCGCCGACGCCTTTCTGCAGCCGGCGGCCTGGATCGGCACCTACGGCCTGGGGCTGGTGACGGTGTCGCTCGCCGCCATGCCGGCGGTAATGGCCGACAAGGGCTGGGGCGGCCATCGCGGCTGGCTGGCCGTCGCCGGCCCCCTGGCGGTTCTGGCGGGCCTCACGGTGGCCGGCGCCTTCCGCCTGGCGGAAGCCGGGACGGCGGTGGTTCCCGACGTCCGCCTGCGGCTCGTCCAGCCCAACATCCCGCAGAAGGAAAAATGGGCCCGCGAATTGCGCGGCCATCACGTCGCCCGCCAAGTGGAACTGAGCCGGAATCCGAGCGAGACCCAGCCGACCCACGTGATCTGGGGCGAGACCATGGTGCCCTTCTTCCTGACCAGCGAGCCCCGCGTCTTGAAGGCCGTGGGCTTGGCGGCGCCGGAAGGGGGGCTGGTGGTGGTGGGCGCCCCGCGCGGAGATGTCGGCCCGGACGGGCAGCGACAGGTCTTCAACAGCCTGCATGCCCTGGACCGCAAGGGCGAGGTGGTGGCGACCTACGACAAGGCCCATCTGGTGCCTTTCGGCGAATACGTGCCCCTGCGCGGGCTGTTGCCCATCGGCAAGCTGGCCCAGGGGACGGGCGGCGACTTCTCGGCCGGCCCCGGCATCGCCACCTTGCGCATTCCCGGCCTGCCGCCCGTCAGCCCCCTGATTTGCTACGAGGTGATCTTTCCCGGCGCCGTGGCCAGCCGGGAAGACCGGCCGCGCTGGCTGCTCAACCTGACCAACGACAGTTGGTACGGCCGGTCCTCGGGCCCCTATCAGCATTTCGTCGCCAGCCGCCTGCGCGCCGTCGAGGAAGGCCTGCCTCTGGTGCGGGTGGCCAACGGCGGCATCTCGGGAATCGTCGATGCCTACGGTCGGGTGCGGACGATTCTGGGGTTGGCGGAGACGGGAATCGTCGATGGTCCCCTGCCCGACGCGCCCGCCGACGTTCCGCCCTACGCCCGCTACGGGGATGCCATTCCCGCTTTGCTCGCATTGGCCTGGGGCGCTTTGGGGCTTCTGGTGGCTTGGCGGGGCCGGCGGCGGACATCTTGATGCGCGATTTGGCGACCGGACAACCTTGAATACGGCCGGAAGGCGAACCCATATTGACCGCAAGGAAGCAAGCCCCTATCGTGGGTTGAGCATGTGTTTTTCATGCGGCCCTCCGAAACCTCTAGCGTGAATCGTGGTGAACATGAAGAAACCTCAGACGACTGGCCGCAAACGGAAGCGGTCCCGCGCTCCCGGAATCCGGGAGGACGGCCAGCCCATCGGGACGCCGCGTCCCATCGACATGCACGTCGGTTCCCGGGTACGCCTGCGTCGCACCCTGCTGGGGATGAGCCAGGAGAAACTGGGCGAGGCGGTCGGCCTCACCTTCCAGCAGATCCAGAAGTACGAGCGCGGTGCCAACCGCGTCGGCGCCAGCCGGCTGTGGGAGTTCAGCAAGATCCTGGACGTGCCCGTGTCCTTCTTCTTCGACGACATGCCGGACCACATCAAGGACGCCGAGAAGCGGCGCACCTCCGGTTTCGACGACGTGGTACAGCAGGCCCTGGAACCCGACCCCATGGCCCGGCGCGAGACCCTGGAACTGGTTCGCGCCTACTACAAGATCACCAATCCGGCCATCCGCAAACGGCTCTTCGAGTTGACCAAGTCGGTTGCCATCGCCGATGCGGGCGAGGATGAGCCTTCCCTCTGATCTTCGACGCCCCGGCCGCCCATGGCCGGGGTGTTTTCCTTTTCTCTCCAGATGTCCGGTTCTTCAGGTCCTGGGGGCGGCCGGCGTGCAGACGGCGACCAGCTCCTTGCAAAGGTCGGCTTCCACCATGTCGCCCGACAGGGCCAGGACCTCCAGCATCCGGTTGTCCCAGTCCCGCATCTGGGCTTCGGCGAAGGGCTTGAGGATGCATCCGAACAGTTCCTGGACCGCCCATCCCGTCGCGTCGAGAAGGGCCCGCAGGCCGGCTTGGTCGAACAACTGACGGGTCTCGGTGCGTTTCGCCCGTTCATTCAAGTCGTAGGGCGAGGACTCGATCCCCAGGGCGACGCCCACCCGCCGGTGCAGGGACAGGGCGTTGGCCGTGGTGAGGATCATGCGTCCGGCCGGCTGGGCAAGCTTCCGGGTCTTCGTCAGCAGACTTCGCGGGTCCGCCACCATCTCGACCACGCCGCCCGCGACCACGGTATCGTAGCGGGTATCGGCGACGAAGGCTTCGAAGGTGGAATGGATTACCCGAATGCCGTCCCGGTCCCGGAAGCGCGCGCGGGCATGCTCGACGTGACTGGCGGCCCCTTCCACAATGTCGACGCGGTGACCAAGGCCGGCCAGACTCTCCGGCCAGTCGTCCTTGGCATAGCCCAGGCTCAACACCCTGGGACCCAAGACGAAAGGAAGGCAGCGATGGATGACGAAGGACGACATCCGATTCTGCAAGGTCAGATGGTCGTAGCCTTGCCGGGCGACATCATCGAGCCGATCCATCCCACGGGGTCCTTCTTCTCCAGGCAGCGTGCTGGGCCGAAGACTATGACGGCCGGGCGGGAAAGTCACGGCCCCGGAAGCCGGAACGGGGGCTTGAGCCGATCCAGGGATGACGGAATCGGCTCTTGTTATTGCTTTTGGCCGCCCGCCCTCCGGGCGGAGCGATGAGCAATTCCGTCAAGGCCGGAATTGCTCTGGGCAAATCCGCCGGGCCTGGCCTATCCTCGTCGCCCTGTGGCCGGCCGTGCATTTTTCGGCCGCGTCGCCCGGCAAGGCCCCCTTTGGAAAGGAGGGCGACGTGAAGATCGTCGCGCTGAACCCGGATCGTATCGAGGCCTGGGACTCCTTCGCCGCCGGGCATCCGGGGGCCCATCTGGCCCATCGGGCGGCATGGTTCTCGCTGGTTCGCGAGACCTTCGGGTACGAATCCCACGGGCTGGCGCTTGTCGACCCGGAAGGTACCCTCGTGGGGGGGCTGCCAATGTTCGACGTTCCCGCCGGGCGGAAGCTGACGTCGGCGCCGTTCCGCGACCGGGGCGGTCTTCTTCTCGCGGACGGGATCGACGGAACGCCCCTGCTGCGGGAGGCTCGGGCCTTGGCGGATCGGCTGGGCCGCGATCTGCAGATAAGGCAGGGCGAACCTCTTCCCGTCCCCCCCGACGGGATGACGGAGGCGCGGCACTGGCTGACGTCGCGCCTGGACCTGACGCCGGGTCCGGAGGCTCTCTGGCGCGCGTTGGACAACAATGCCCAAGGCCCCGTCAAACAGGCCCGTCGTCAAGGAGTGGCCGTCCGCATCGGCGAATCGGCCGCCGACATGGAGATATTCCGGTCTCTGTTCGCCTCCACCCGGCGCCGGCTGGGCGTACCGGTCTTTCCCCCGGCCTTCTTCGACGCCTTGCATCGGCACTTCGTGGCGCCGGGACTGGGGCGGCTCCTGCTGGCCGAGGTGGACGGCCGGCCCGTTGCCGGCCTCCTGCTCCTGTTCGAGCGGGACACCGCCCTGGACGGCTACGCCGCATCGCTGCCCGGAACCGCCAAGACACGGGCCAACGACCTGCTGGTCTGGACCGCCATCGAGACCGCCTGTTCGCTCGGCAAGGCGGTCTTCGATTTCGGGGCGGATTCCCCGCGCCAGACTTCCCTGCTGTCCTTCAAGCGCAAGTGGGGGGCACAAGTCCTTCCGCTCAGCGAGTACTGGTCGTCGCCTCTCCGCGCCGCCGATCCCCTGGACAATTCGAGTCCAGTCTATAGGCTGGTTCGCGGTGCGGTGAGCCGGTTGCCCTTTCCGGTCTACGAGTGGGCGAGCCGGTTGGTCGTGGCCCGATATGGCTGAGGAGTTCCATGGCTGAACTCGACGGCAAGGACCCGGAAGATGTCCTGGGATTGACCCGGGGCGACGAAGCGGCGATCCGCGCGCACGGTTCGCGGATGCGATTCGTCGCCTTCGCCGCCTGGGCGTCGTTCCTGCGCCTGGTCGCCAACCACTGTTTCTGTCCATCGGTCCGCCGGGTTCTTTTCCGCTGGTCCGGCCTGCGGCTTGATACCGGGGCGCACATCAACATGGACGTCACCTTTCTGGACGACTTCATTCCCGGAATGATTCGAATCGGCGAGCGGGCGACCTTGTCGCCGCGGGCCATCCTGATCGCCGTGTCCCACCCCAACAATTCCCGTCTGGGCGAGATCGCCGGTCTGGCCCGGATGGCGCCCGTCCAGGTCGGGGCCGACGCCTGGATCGGGGCCGGAGCGATCCTTCTGCCCGGCGTGACCGTCGGTGAACGCGCCGTGGTCGGCGCCGGGGCGGTGGTGACCCGGGATGTACCTGCCGGAACCATCGTCACCGGGATTCCCGCTCGCGTGACGGGGGCGGTCGACGGTCGGCGCTGAGGAGGGCTTTCAGGCTCCGGCCAGGAATTCCCGCAGGATACGGACGATCCGCTGGGCGGCCTTGCCGTCGCCGAACGGCTGACCGCCGGGAGTCCAGTCTTCTTGCGCCCAAGACCACCAGCGAGGCAGATCGGCCGGGGAGGAAACCACCTGAACGGCCCCGACCTCCCCGAGTTCCGGCCACACCGGCTCGGGCAGCAAGGTCAGGCACCGCTTGCCGAAGAAGAAGGCTTCCTTGCCGAGGCCTCCGGAATCGCTGACTACGAAGGCGGCGGCTTGGAGCGCGCCCAGGATCTCGAAATAGCCGAGCGGTGCCACGATCCGCAGGGATGTCGGCGGCTGCCAGTCGAGGCGGGCCAACGCGGCCTCGGTGCGGGGATGGATAGGCAGCAGAACGGGCAGGGGGCAAGTCCCCAGCGCCTCCAGGTTGGCCCGGAGCGCCTGGCCGTCGTCCACGTTTCCCGGGCGGTGCAAGGTGGCCAGGACGAAGGGCCCCGTCATGGCGGGAGCGACGGCCCGAGATCGCCATTTGACGACCATGTCCAGCATGACGTCGCCGACCACCACGGCCCTTTCCGCCAGTCCTTCGCGCACCAGGTTGAGGCGGGCCAGTTCGGTCGGGCAGAGCAGAAGTCGGCCCAGGTGGTCGGTCAGGCGCCGGTTGATTTCCTCGGGATGGCGGTCGTTGTAGCTGCGCGGGCCCGCTTCCACATGGGCGATCGGAATACCCAGCTTGGATGCCGCGAGGGCCGCCGCCAGAGTCGAGTTGGTATCGCCATAGACAAGAACCAGGTCCGGCTCCCGGGCGACGAACTCGCTTTCCAGGGCCGCCAGCATCGCGGCCGTCATGGCACCGTGGGTTCCGCCGCCGATGCCGAGGTTGACGGCGGGCCGGGGCAGTTCGAGTTCTTCCAGGAACCGGCCGCTCATTTCCGGCGAGAAATGCTGGCCGGTGTGGATGAGCGTTTCCCGGATGTCTTCCTCGGAGGCCAAGACCGCCGAAACCGCCGCGGCCTTCACGAGTTGCGGCCGGGCTCCGACCACCGTGACGATTTGGTAAGGCATTCCCCTTCTTACACCACAGCGACCCAACCGACAAAGAATTCCCGGGAAGACGTCGGCAGGTCTTGTTGACAAGGCATGGGTGGTCACGCAGGCTGGGGACGGGGCCAATGGAGCGGAATCTCATGGCGGAGCGGGGCGACGGGGAGAATCCGGCCGAGGTCTTGGAGCGCCTGAGGGCCGCCATCGAGGCGAACCGGATCGACGAAGCCGTCGGCCTGGCGATGAGTCTGGGGGAAGATCCGGATCTGCCCGCCGGTCTCAGGATTACCGCCGACTACTTGCGGGGTGTAGCCCTCGCCAAGGGCGGCCGCCATTCCCAGGCCGCGGATGCCTTCCGGCAAGTCGTGAAGGCGGTCCCCAACAGCGGGGAGGCGGCGGCCAATCTGGCCGGCGTCCTGCTGCAGCGGGGCCGCAACGTGGAGGCCTTGCTGGTCATCGAGGATTGCCGCCAGTCGGGCGGGTCCGGCGCCGATCTGGACAAGCTCAAGGCCCTTGCCCTGGGCCGCCTGCGACGCCCTGTCCTGCGCCGGATGATCGAACGAAGCCTCGCCTGGGGAGTGCCGTTGTTGGGAGTCTGGACGCTGCTGACCGGCGTCTATGCCTGGACCCTGATCCTGAGGACACCGCGCAGCGTGGCCCGCCTGGTCGCCCTCTTGGCCGGACGCCATCCGGCGGCCCGGGCAAAAGGCGCGGCCGGGGCAACGGGTCCGCTGGCAGGCTTCACCGAGGAAGATACCTGGTTCCGTCCCTATTACCGCCGGC
Source organism: Magnetospirillum sp. WYHS-4 (assembly GCA_039908345.1). Taxonomy (NCBI): domain Bacteria; kingdom Pseudomonadati; phylum Pseudomonadota; class Alphaproteobacteria; order Rhodospirillales; family Rhodospirillaceae; genus Magnetospirillum; species Magnetospirillum sp. WYHS-4. The sequence continues at coordinate 36,094 of JAMOBD010000011.1, read as the reverse complement.
TCGCCCGCACCCTCAGGAACCATGGGCGGTTCGGCTATGCCTTCGAATGGTGCTTCGGCCTCGTCCTCGCCGACCTCTATTTCATCAGTTCCTTCACTTATCGGCTCTACGCCTTCCTGGGCGACAGGCTCTACGCGGCCGCCAGCCTGCTGCTCGCCGTTCTCGTTCCCCTGGGCCTCGCCGCCGCCGGCGGGCCGGGATATCCGGCCCTGCCCTGGCTGGCGCTCTATGCCTGGGTGTTGGCGGGAAGTCCGATGTTCGGCGTGGGTTATCTGCAGTTCGGCAAGCCCGAACTGCTCTGGTGGCCGACCATCGGAATCGTCGCCTTCCTGCTGTTCGGCGGGCACGACCTGGCGGCGGGATTGCTGTGGTCGGGACTGGCCATCGCCAGCGTGCCGGTGGCGGTCCTGGGGGGGGCTATTCTCGCTCCGGCGACGCTGGCCCACATGATCCTGGCGAGCGGCCTGGAAGGCCTCGGCGCTTCCATCGGTTCCTTCCTGGCCGGTGCCGCGGTGGGGATCGGGCTGATCCTCGGGCGGATCGCCCTTTCCCTCCATTTGAAGGACGTCTCCGGCGGCATCGTCAAGGGCCAGAGTTTTCGTAGCGCCGCCGACCAAGCCTCCCTGCTCAACGACGAAATTCCTTTCGTCCTGCCCATGATCGCCTGCACGGTAGCGGCCGGCCTGGAAGGGTTGCCGGTACTGCCATTCGCCGTTCTCGGAGCCACGGTGACCGGCTTGTACCTGGTCAACGACAGGCTCTGGAAGATCAACGATCAACTGACTTTCGATCTGGCTGCCTTTGCCGCCTTCTGGGCCCTTGCCGCGGCCCAGGGCGGCCTTTGGACGCTGGCCGTGGCGCTGGCGATGATCCTCCGGCCGCGGACGAGCTATATCGGGCACCCGGCCTCCGACGGGCTTCTGCCGCTGCTGGGCGGAACGTCGTGGCGCGCCATCGACTGGCCGGCAGCCTACGAGGCCTGCCGGGCGCAACTGACTCACTTCCCGCGTTCCTATTTCAGGGACTACCGGGCCCCCTTGATGCCATCGCTCGATCTTCTTGCCGACGCCATGCCGCCCCATTCCCGTCTCATGGGGGAAACGAGCGGACATGTCCGCTTCGAGAACCCGCCTCTCCGGGCCCTTTACACCATTCTCTGGGAATCCCTCTCCCGGCGCGGACTGGAACTGGTCAACGACGATCACGCGGTCACCACGGCCGGGGACATGGTCGAGTTCCCGTTGTCCCAGATCAACGGCATGCGGATGACCGGTCGCCAGATCGACGACCTTTGCCGGCGGCTGGGGGTCCGCTTTCTTCTCGCGCATACCCGGCGGACCCACGACGTCATGCTCGGGGAAGGCTGGAGCGTGGCGGCCAGCGCCATCCTGGGGGAACGCGATCATCTCGATGTGGTGAACATGCCCCCGAAGACCCAATTGATCCTTCTGCGGGCGCCGGAACGGGATGGAGATTACGAAGTCGTCCAGGGCGTGGCGGACTCGCGGCATGGCCGCAATCTGCTCGCCTGGACGGCGGCGGCCGGAAGAACCTATGTCGTCCGCTACCGGCATCACCGCTATTTCCGGGCGACCCAGGACGGACGGCCCTTGCGGATCGACCCAGTGAAGCCCTTCGCGGACAAGAGCTTGACCTTCATGCAGGTGACGGCGGAAATCGATGGCCCCTTGGAACTGCGGTTCCGGTTCCCGCCGTTCACGACGTAACCCAGGGACAGGAATGCGGAATGGCGAAATCGATCCAGGACTCTCGGGTGATCTTCATCCTGCCGGCCTACAACGAGGAGGCGGCGATACGGCCCGTGGTGCGGAACCTGCATGAATTGTCGACGAAGATGGGATGGCGGCACGTCATTCTCGTCTGCGACGATGGTTCGCGGGACGGCACCGGCGAGGCCCTTGCCGAGTTGCAGGCCGAGGTTCCGACATTGGAGGTCATCCCCCACAAGATCAATCGTGGCCTGGGGGAAACGGCGCGGGACCTGTTCGAGCGCGCCGCCGAAATCGCCGATCCCGACGATGCGATCATCCGCATGGATTGCGATGAAACCCATGGCTCGCACTACACGACGCGCCTGCTGATCGAACTGTCCCACGGCTACGATGTGGTCATCGCCTCGCGCTTCGCGCCGGGAGGCGGGCAGAAGGGCCTGAATGCCCATCGGATGCTGCTCACCCAATGTGCCCGCTATTTCATGGGCTTCTTCTTTCCGATCCCCGGCGTAAGGGATTACTCCTGCGGCTACCGGGCCTATCGCGCCCGGATCGTCCAGAAGGCCATCGCGGTTTACGGAAATTCCTTCATCCAGCTCAAGGGCCTGGGATTCACGGGGACTCTGGAGAAGCTGGTCAAGCTTCATCTGATCGGGGCACGTATCGGCGAAGCCCCTTTCACCCTGCGCTACGATCATCGCCAGACCCAAAGCAAGATGGTCAGTTCGGTCACCACCCTGGGCTACATGGTGATGGTGATCCTGTACTACTGGCCTTTCGGCGGGTGGCGTTGGCGCAAGTGGGGGTGATTCAGGGTTCCTGGTCACGCCGCGAATAGGGGCTGAACGGGGTGTAGGCCGAATTGACCAGGCGCAACCCCATCAGGGCCTTACGCGTCAGCTCGCCCAGGCTCGAAACCTCCCTCAGCGCTTTCCACAGATACTTGGGCCGCAAGTAGAATTTCCGTACCGCCCGGTTCCGCATGGCGACCAGTTGCTCGCGGGTGGCATGGCTTTCGACCAGGCGCGGCGGCCGGAAATTTTCTTCCGGCCGACGGGCGAAGGCCGCCCAATAGTCGCTCTGGATGGTGCCGTCGGCCAGGCATTGCCGGTACATCTCGGTCCCCGGGTAAGGAATGGTGATCGAGAATTCGGCGAAGTCCGGGTCCAGTTCGACGGCGAAGTCGATGGTGGTCCGCATGTCGTCCTGAGTCTCGCCGACGTTGCCCAGCATGAAGAAGGCCAACACCGTCAGGCCCGCGTCCTTGGCCGCGCGGATGGCTTGCCGGGCCTTGTCCGGCGTGGTGTGCTTGCGCATCAGGTCCAGGACCGCCTGGCTGCCCGATTCCACCCCGTAGTGGACCCGTCGGCACCCGGCGCGACGCATGAGCGCCAACAGCTCTGGATCGGCGTTGTTGACCCGGTCGCGGATGGCCCACTCCACTCTGTTGCCGTTCGCGATCAACTGGGTGCAGATGGCTTCGACGCGCTTTCGGGAACTGGTGAAGGTGTCGTCGTAGATCTCGACCTCGTGGATGCCCAGGGCCTGGATCTCGGCGAATTCGGCGGCCACGCTTTCGGCCGAGCGCGACAGGGTTTTCTGGAAATTAAGCTTGCAGAAGGTGCACTGGTGCGGACATCCGCGGCTGGTGATCATGGTCGTCACGTAGGCGCTCTTGGCCAGAACGGACGAATAATTCCGGATCGGCAGCAGGCGCCGATCCGGATGGGGAAGCGCATCCAGGTCCTTCTGGATGAAGAAGGTTCCCGGCGGCGGTTTGATGCCGTGTTCCTTGAAATGAAGGCCGGGGAAGTCCGGGTCCTTGATACCGTTGGCCAACATGTTGCACAGGTAGAGAAAGGGCATTTCCCCGTCGCCTACGATGACCGAATCGACGAAGGGATGATCCAGGGTTTCCTGCGGATAGATGCCCAGGTGCGGCCCGCCGTAGACGAGATGGGTGTCGGGCAGGGACCGCTTGATCGCCTCCCCGGTTCTCCAGGCGGGCCACCACCAGTCGGTCCAGGCGGAGATGCCCACCACGTCGGGACGCAGTTCCGCCACCCGACGGGCCAGGGCCTCGAACGACAGTCCTTCGGCCAGCGCGTCGATGACGTGGGCCCGGTGCGGGGAGAAGGCATGCAGGGCCGTCGCGACGTAAAGAATGCCTTGCGGCGGCTTGAACCCGATGCCTCCGCTTTCCGAATACCTGGCCACCAGGGACCCGACCGCGCCCCAGTCGGGGGGCAGGATCAAAACGGCGGTCAGCGGCCGCTTCGCCTCGGCGAAGGACGGCTTGACGTGTTCCGCCGCCTCCAATCCCCTCAGCACGTCGTTGCCGGACATGGGGTGTTCCTCAGAAGTTGACGCCCTCGCACCGGGCGCAGGCGGTGAACCGTCCGTTCCTTTGCAGGTCTTGCCGGAAGGCCCGGTATTCCGGGCCGTTCCAGCATCCCTCGAAGCCGCGTTCGAGAATGTTCCCGAAGGTATTGTGGTAGCACCGCTGCAGAGGCGCCAGGGTGCCGTCGGTGGAAATCTGCATGGCGAACCAGGCCACCACGCACCGGGTGTCGTCCAGGAAAGTTCCCGGCTCGTTGAAGTAGGTGTGGAGATCGCGGCGGCCGTGGCGGAAGAAGAACTTGCACTTGCCCTCGGTCCTCGCCGTCAAGCGGTGGACTTGATCCCACAGGAGATCGGTATCGATGGAGGCCAGGTCGGCCGTGTCGCTGAGGCAGGCCTCGGTGGCGTGATACTTGTCGCCGAACACGGCATTGTGGCGGGCCGCCAAGTCTTCCGTGCAGTAGAACATCACCCGGAAATCCACCTGCCGGATGGCTTCCATGGGCAGGCTGGCGACGCAGTCTTCGAGGGTGGCGTAGTTCTGGTCGCCGATCACGTAGTTGATGTAGATGTCCGGGTGGTCGACTCCCTTGGCGCGCTTGACCTCGGCCAGCCGGTTCACGCCGGCCACGACCTTCTCGAACACGCCGGGAACGCCTCGCACCAAGTCGTGGACGTCCTTCGGGCCGTCGACGGAGACGACGATCTTGGTCAGACCCGCTTCGACCAGATCCTCGGCCCGCTTTTCCAAGGTGACGGCGTTGGTGTTGATGGAACAATGAAGGCCGTTCCGGCGGATGTAGGCGATCGCTTCCGGCAACGGGCCGTAGAGCAGGGGTTCGGTGGCGGGAATGCTGACGAAAGGGGTGAAGCCCTTGACTTCGTCGACGATGCGCTTGAAATCCTCGATGGGCATGTTGGCGGCGTGGCCGCCCGCCAGGTTCTGGAAGAACATGCTGTCGCGGTTCTGCAGCCCGTAGTCGCAAAACCGGCATTTGAGGTTGCAGTGGTTGTTGACATGGATAAAGACGGACACGGGCGGCCGGGCGCGGCCGTCCCGGTTCAGGTAATAGGCGGCGCCGTTGGCGAGCAGGCGCAGGATGTGGGCGTTCTTGTGGGCGGTCGGGTATTTCTGGATACCGAAGCCGCGTTCCGCCAGGACCCGGATATTCTTGGTCAAGGTCTTCAGGTTCATCGGCCCTACCCTTACCTGTACAAGACGCCGTCGCACCGGGCGCATCCGGGGAACCGGCCGTGCTTTCGCAGATCCCTACGGAAACCGCGCATCTTTTCGCCGTTCCAGACGTCCAGGAACGGCTGTTCCATGATGTTTCCGAGTCGCAGATCGTAGCATCGCGTCAAGACGGCCAAGTCGCCGTCGTTGGTGATCTGGGCTACGAACCAGGGAACGACGCATTTGGTGCCGTCCATGAACTCGGCCGGCTGGTAATAGTAGCGGCGAAGCATGTTCGCGTCGGGTTCGAAATGGAAGGCGACCTTGTCGCCGAAGCGAGCCTTCACCTCGGCGACTTGCCGGCAAACCGCATCGAGATCCAGATTGGCCGGATTGAAGTCGTCGGGGAAGCAGGTCGACGTCGCCGGGTACCGGTCGCCGAAGACGGCGTTGTGCCGCTCGACCATCTCCCGGGTGAAGAAGGCCATCAGCTTGATATTGACGATGTCGATGTCCTGGAGCGGCAGCCCGGCGACGAAATCGACGATGTGAGCGTGATTCTCGTCGGTGATGAAGGAATTGACCATCAGGTGCGGCCGATCCAGGCCCCGCGCGCGCTTCCGTTCCGCGACCTGTCGCAGCCCGTCCACGACGCGGTCGTAGCAGCCGGCCAGACCGCGCATGTGGTCGTGGATTGCCGGAGGCCCGTCCAAGGACACGGACAGACGGTAAAGGCCGGAATCCATGATCTCGTCGATGCGTTCCCCAACCCGCAGTCCATTGGTCGTGATGTTGGTGTCCAGGCCGCGATGGCGGGCATAATCCACGGCCTCGAACATGGGCTTGTAAAGAAGCGGCTCGGTCGTCGTGACGCCTAGAAGGGGCTTGAACGAGGCCACCTCGTCGATCAGGGATCGGTAGCGGTCGATGGGGAAGTCGCTGCCGCTTTCGCCGCGCAGGTTGTGGTAGAACATGGACTCGCGGTTCTGCAGGCCGATGTCGCACATGCGGCAGCGCAGATTGCAATGGCCGTTCACCGTCAGAAAGATCGTCATGGGCGGCCGTGCCCGACCGTCGCGAGCCAGATAATAGGCCGAACCCTGGCGAATCAGCCGCCCCAGGGTATTGTTGTCCCCCGATCCCGCATGTCGCCGGGTGGTGAAAAGCCGTCTCCAGAACAGCGATAGCTGGTTCATCGATTGCCTTGCCTTCGCTTCGCCACCCTTCGCCCAGGTTAGATGGCAAGGGTGGGGACTTCGTTCAAGCCGGGAAGGATACCGCAGTCGGGCGGCCGACGCACCGCCGGCTTGCGGATTCGTGACGACGGATACGGATTTTTAGCGATCCGTCGGGTTGACTTGGTGATACATGGTATTGGCCGATGGCCGATACGGGAACGAGTTGGATCGACGCCATGTGCGGACTGGTAGGCGTATTCGCGGCGAACGACGCTTCCGGCGACGCGTTCCGGGGAATCGTCGCCGCCATGCTGGAAGCGATAGCCCACCGGGGGCCCAACGGGTCCGGGATGGCGTCTGGTCCGGGGTTCTGCCTCGGGCACCGCCGGCTGAGCATCATCGATCTCTCCGATGGCGGGGCCCAGCCCATGGCGACGGCCGACGGCCGCCACCTGATCGTCTTCAACGGGTTCATCTCCAACTATCTCGATTTGCGGGCCGAATTGGCGGGGCGCGGACACAGCTTCCGCGGCACCTCCGACACCGAAGTCCTGCTCGAGATGCTGGCCGCCGACGGCGCCGCCGCCTTTCCCCGTCTGAACGGCATGTTCGCCTTTCTCTGGGTGGACCGGGCGAGCGGCGAGTGGTGGGCGGTTCGCGACCAGTTGGGCGTCAAGCCCCTCTATCTGGCTCCGGTGGGGGACATCTTGCTGGCGGGCTCGGAAATCAAGGCCCTGCTCGCCCACCCGGCCCTCGAAGCCCGCCTGGACCCCATGGCCCTGGGGGAGTACCTGACCTTCCAATATTGCCTGGAGGATCGGACCCTGTTCGGGGGCGTGCGCAAGGTCGAGCCGGGAACGGCCGTGCGCGGGCGAGGCGGCGAAATCCTGGAAACGCGACGTTATTGGGCGCCAGATTTCTCCGGCGGCGAAGCGATGGCGGAGGACGAGGCGCTGGAGGCGCTGACGAACGCCCTGGAACGCAGCATCCGCCGGAACCTGCGGAGCGACGTGCGGCTGGGAACCCATCTTTCGGGGGGACTGGATACCTCCGTCGTCGCCACCCTGGCCGCCCAGGCCTCGGAACGGCCGATCGAGGTCTTCTGCGGGCGCTTCGCCGAGGGGCCGGCCTACGACGAAAGCCGGTACGCGCGACGGGTGGCGGAGTCCCTTGGGGCCGTCTATCACGACGTCGTGCCGACCGCGGCCGAATTCGTGGCCTTGATGCCTACCCTGGTCCGTCTGCTGGATGAACCGGTCGCCGGTCCGGGCGTCTTTCCGCAATACATGGTCAACAAGGCGGCGGCCGAAAGCGTGACCGTCCTGCTGGGGGGGCAGGGAGGCGACGAACTGTTCGGCGGCTATGCCCGCTATCTGATCGCCTATCTGGAACAGGCCCTGAAGGGCGCCATCTACGGCACCCAGGAGAGCGGGCACTATCTGGTGACCTTGGAAAACGTGATCGCCAGCCTGCCGATGATCAAGGACTACGTGCCCCTGCTGCGGCAGTTCTGGCAGGATGGCCTGTTCGACGCCATGGGCGCCCGCTATTTCCGGCTCATCAATCGCTTCGCCCAGGCCGAGGCCGTCCTTGATCCGGACGTCGTGTCGGCGGCGGACCGGGAAGCGGTATTCTCCCGCTTCGCCGCGATCTTCGATGGACAGCCCCTGGGGTCCTACATCAACCACATGGTCCGCTTCGATCTCGCCAATTCCCTGCCGGCCCTGCTGCAGGTGGAGGACCGGGTCAGCATGGCTCACGGGCTCGAGGTCCGTGTTCCGCTGATCGATATCGAGGTGGTCGACATCGCCACCCGGCTTCCGCCCCGCTTCAAGTTCGGCGGTGGCGACTCCAAGCGCTTGCTGCGCCGTGCCTTTCGGGGCCGAGTCGTTCCCGAGGTTCTCGATCGCCGCGACAAGATGGGTTTTCCGGTTCCGCTCGGGCCCTGGATGGCCGCGGGGCCGGTTCGCGAGTTCGTTTGCGACCTGTTGAACAGCCGTTCCTGCCGGGAAAGGGGGCTGTGGAAGCGGGAAGGGCTGGATGCGGCGATTGCCACGGATTCCGGGGGATTCCGCCAGACCTGGGGCATCCTGTGTCTGGAACTCTGGTTCCGCGAGTTCCTGGACTGCCGATGAACGCCCCGTCCCGCCGCCCTTCCCGAATTCTTCATTACCTGGGCGAGGTGGGGCGCCGGTACTTTCCGGCGGCACCGGATTTTCCCTTGGCGATGGATATTCCCGCCCTGTCCTGGCCCCGCGACGGAGACTGCGCCCTCGCCGACGTTGCCCTGCCGCCCTGGGCGGAACATCTGGGAGTGGACGGGGGGAACCTCCTGGTTCCCGAAGCGCTGGCCGGGGCCGGCGAGCAGGAACATCGCTGGAGGAGCACGGACTGGCTGTCGGCCATCGCCTGGTATCTTCATGGGGAGGCCGAGCGGCAATACGAGCGCCGCCATGGACCCGTGCATTCCTACAGTGTGCGTCTGACGGGGATCGATCCGCGCATTTGGCAGCGAGCCTGGGTGAACCGGATCGCCCTGTTTCTCCGGGCCTGGGCCCTGCGGGAGTCCGGGGGCGGGGGCTTAGGGCCCGCGCCCGAGGGCCGGTTGCACCTGAGCCATGACGTGGATGCGATCCGGAAGACGGTTGCCATCCGGGGCAAGCGGACGGCCTTCCATCTCTTCAACGCGGTTCGCCATGCGGGGCGGCTTCGGGGCGGCAAGGCCTGGGGGGCCCTGGCCGATGCGGCGAGATTCGCCTGGTCGTCGGCCGACTACGCCGGTCTAGCGCGGATCTGCGAGTTGGAGAAGGCGCAAGGGTTGCGGAGTCGCATCCATGTGTTCGCGGGCTTGCCGGGGGGATGGCGGAACCCGGTCACGTGGCTGATCGATCCGGGCTACGACATCGCTGCGCCGGCGAGCCGGGAACTGGTGGACAGCCTGCGGGTCCTGCAGGCCGAAGGTTGGGAGATCGGGCTTCATCCCTCGGCTGCCTCCTATCGCTCGGCCGCCGAACTGGCGATGCAGCGGGAGCGTCTGGAAGGAGTCCTGGGCGGGCCCGTCACGGCCTGTCGCCAGCATTGGCTGATGTTCTCATGGGCCGATTCCTGGAAGGCCCAGGAACAGGCGGGCTTCCGCGAGGATTCCACACTCGGTTTCAATGACCGGCCGGGCTTTCGGGCCGGAGCGGCGCTGCTGTTCCGGCCTTGGGACGATCGGGCGGGGCGGGCGCTCGATCTGGCCGTCCTGCCCTTCGTCTTCATGGATTCCCAATTCTACGACTACCGGCCGATGACCGGGAGCGAAAGACCGCTGGCCCTGGCCGGCTGGGTCAAGGAGGTCGTCGAGACCGGTGGCGAGTGCTCCTGCATCTGGCATTCCCACGTCTTCGGCCCGGACTATGGATGGGACGACGGATTCCGGACCCTCCTTTCGCTATTGCCGAGGAAAGCGGGGGAGGACGGCGGATGAAGATCGTCTTCTGCACGGCGCACGGCGCCTTTTCCCAGGATTCCTATTTCCGGGATCTGTTGCCCCGTCTGAAGGCGCGGGGGCATGCGGTGGAACTGGCGGCCATCCGGGCCGGCGCGCGGCGGACTCCCCGCAAGGTCCGGGTCCTGTTGCGCCTCCTCGGATGGGGCAATGTCTTGCAAGGCGCCCTTGCCTCGTTCCTCTATGCCCGGGCCGGTATCAATGGCCTATTGCGGGACACCGGGGTAACTTGGCGCGGCTTCCCATCGGTTAACGGCGCGGAATTCCGTACCCATATCAGGGAAATGGGCGCCGATCTCGTAATCAACAACCAGTCCGAATTCTTCAAGGCGGAAACTCTGGCCTTGCCGCGCCATGGGGTTCTCAACATCCACCTGGGCGATTTGCCGGACTACCGTTCCTACCTGCCGACCTACTGGGCGATGATGGACGGCCGGACAAGTTTCGGCGTTTCGGCGCATTTCATGGTCGAGACCATCGATGCCGGCGACCTGGCCGGCAAGCGCCTGATCGACGGCACCGGCCTGGCCATGCTGGACATCATGGCGGCGTTGAACCGGGAGGCCGTCGACCTGGTGCTGGAGGTGGTGGATCGGCTTGCCGAGGGCCAACGCCCGGGCGAGCCCATGCCCCAACGGCCCTATCGCCCCTTGCCGACATTGGACGAAGCGGCCGAGTTCCATCGGCGCGGCCTGAAGGTCGGCCGCATGACCTGGAGGTCCCGGACCCCATGACCCCCCCACGCCATGCCTTCGCCCCCTGGGAAACGGGCGATCCGATGATCGTTCTGCTCTGTGACGCCCTCTCGCCCGAGGCCGCCCACGGCCTGGCCGTCCTGTGGGAGACGGCCGGGCTGGCCTTCGGCGGTCGAAGGATGTCCACGGACAGCCTTGCCGACTTGCCGCCGGACGCCGTCGTCCTGCGCTACCTGCCGCCGCAAGACCTGAAGCGGATGCCCCGCCCCGGCGCGGCCTGCCTGGATATTCCCCTGGCCGGCGGGGACGGCGAATGGGAACCCCGCGTCCATGGTCTCCCGTCGGGGGAAACGGTGACGCTTCCGGCCGCCGCCTTCGTAGGGGGCGACACGGGCGACGCCTGGCCGTTCGACCTGTTCCTGGCGGTGCACCAGCTTTCCACGGCCCGGTGGGAAATCGATGCGGCCCGCCGTGCCGAGCGCATAGATTCCTGGTCCGTCCGGACCACGCCGCCGCCCCTGGACGTGCCGGCCGTCGATCTGCTCGCCCTGTGGTTCAAGGACCGGCTGGCGGAGACCTTCGCCTCGGCCGGCCGGCCGTTCCTGACCGTCGACCGCGCGCCCCCCGGCTTCACCATGAGTTTCCTGGTCGCCTTGGACTTCGACACCTACGGCAAGGACCTTCTGGAACGCGCCAAGCAGGCCCATGGCGTCCGGCGGCGGGTCGTCAATCAACTGAAGGCGCCCGGCCGGAATTGGCGGGCGGCCCTGCGGACGGGGTGGCGGGAAGGACTGAACCTGTTCAAGCCGGGTCCCTACGACCGTATCCCCCGGGTGGCGCGGTGGCTCGAGGACCAGGGCCTGCGGGGCAGCTTCAACATCTATGTCCCCTACCGCTCGAAGGCGGAAACGGGCTGGCTGTGGCGACTGCGCCAGAAGATCTACGATCCCAATTACGACATCCTGAAAATGCCCCGCTACACGGCCCACTTCCGCGACATGATGGCGCGCGGCCACGAGATCGGCCTGCAATACGGGGCCTTCAGTTCCGAAGGTCATCCCGAAGACATCGCCTTGCAGGCCGAAATCCTGGACGGGGCGGTCGGGCGCCGGCCGCGGACCGGACGGCACCATTTCCTCAAGCTGAATCTGGCGACCTTCGCCGATCTGCTCGAGCGGGCCGGCCTGGGCATGGATACCAGCCCGGCCTACCTGGACGCTTCCGGGTTCCGCCTGGCGGCCGCCGGCCCGGTGCGCGGCTACAACCACGGCCAACGGCGGTCCAGCGAGGTGATCTTCGTTCCGACGCCGCTTTGGGACGGCGTGCTGACCAACGGAAATTCCCACGACCCCACCGAGACCATCGAGACCATCGTCGGCGCCACCGCCCGGGTGGGGGGCGCGATGGCGGCCGGCATTCACCCGAGATCTTTCGGCTCGACGGATTTCTACGGGCCCCATTGGCCGACCTTCGAGGCGACCCTGGGGGCGGCCCGGCGGGCCGGGGCTTGGTGCGTCACCGCCGAGGCCTTTTTCGACTGGTGGACGGAACGGGCCGGAATCCGGGCAAGCCGGGATGGCGGGGACTTGATCCTCCCCGCCCCGCGCGGCCCCATGTCCTTCACTCTTCGCCAGGGGGACGCCATTTGGACGCTTGCCCTTCACCCCGACCGACCTCCCCGTCTCGACGGGCCGGCCGGGGTGGCGATCCGGCGGGCGGAACCCGAATACCGGTTGTCCGGAATAAGGTGACGGTGGACCATGGCCTACGACCGGAAAAGAAGCGACGGATACGACTTTTCGACCTATGCCCAGTTGTTCCAGCTGTATTCCAGTCATTTCAAACTGTCGCGCGCCCAGACCGGACGGGCCATCGTCGAACTCATCGACGAATGCCGCGACCCGGCCACGACGAACGCCTTGCGTTCGGTGATCGGCCATCCCGGGAAGCTCGTGCCGGGCATGAGCCGCGGGCGCGGGTTCACGCGACGTCAGGAAACCTACGCGACGCTCCTGCATTCCATGGCGGCCCTGGCCACGACCTGGAAGCCGGCGGACACGGATTTCCTGGCCCGCCGGGAGACCGGCCGGATGTTCGACCATCTTCTGGCCGACGACAACTGGCGCGGTCGCCCCATGCTGACGCTATTCAAGGCGGCGGAGACCTACTTGTTCCGCGCCCGGGCCGCCCTGGAAGGCCCGGCGATGGAAATCGGGTTCCAGGCGGGCCGTCATTCGCGTTTGGTCTTCACCCCCGGCACCATCGACATCGGCTTCGATCTGGCGCCCTTGGCGCTTCTAGAGGCCAAGCGGGAGGGCTGCTCGTCGTTCCTGGTCAGTGGCGACGTCTATGCGCTTCCCTTCGCCGATGCCTGCCTGAAGACGGTCGCCATGGTTCATACCATCGACGACTGCCAGCGTGGCGCGGCGCCGGCCCTGGCGGAGGTCGCGCGCGTCCTGGCGCCGGGCGGACGGGCGGTCTTCTCCGGATTCACCGACAAGTTCCGAGATGCCAGTCTGGCCTTCCGTCTGGACTCCACCGGCGCCCGCTTCGCCCGCTGGCACCAGGGCATCGACAGTTTCTTCGACCGCGAAGGCTGGCACGCCGTCGCACGGCAGGCGGGGTTGGAGGTCGAATATTACATCGAGTTCGTTCCCGAATGGATGGTCGTCATCCTCGAACCCATCCTGCTCCTCGAGAAGTGGCTGCTGAACCGGGGCGGCGTTTCGGCCCCTGCCGGGGAGCCGATGCCCTTCGGATTGCGGAAAGGCCTGCGCAAGGTGGCGGAAGCAACCTGGATCGGTGCCGATGGCGGGCGGGGCGCGGAGTTCTTCATGGTCGCGCGGAAGCCGGGACAAGGCCTGCCCCGGCCCGTGGCCCTGGCCTGCCCGGTCTGTCCGGACCGCCCCCCGCTGGCCGGCGTGCCGGGAAGGGAACGGACCCTGGGCTGCGGGCAATGCGGGACGCTCTATCCGTTGCTGGGCGATATCCCGGTCTTGCATCCGGAAATGCGCGAGTTCGCCGAGCGGTGGCCGCCATCGAGCTGAGGCCCGGACCCGACCGATAGGGGTGGCCGATAGTGGTTGAACATCCAGGTGGCGAATGGCATATTTGGAGATAGGCTGCCACCTGTTCAATAAGTAAGCTACATTCTGCCGCGAAAGTAATGTAATGGCAAGAATTTCTCTGATACGCCCATCGTACTCGTCATACATCTACGAGAAGACATACAAGATAGACAGGGACGATGTGATGGAATATATGCCCCCGCTCGGGCTCTTAAGTATTGCCGGATACTTGATGGATGGTGGCCACAAAGCGGAAATTATCGACGGAGAGCGCGAACATCTTGATGCTGAATCGACGGTCGAGATGGCGTTGAAAAGCAATCCGGATATTGTCGGCATCACGTCGACGAGCCCCGAATATCCCTTCGCCCGCGATATCATTCGCCGGGTCAAGGAGCGTTGCCCCGCTACGACGACGGTGTTCGGGGGGGCGCATATCACCGCCTTGCCCCAGCATACCATCGACGATCTGGCCCCGTTCGTGGACTACGGCGTGATTTGGGAGGGCGAAAAGCCCATGCGTGCCCTGGCGGACGGAGATGTTCTGGATCGGTTTGTCTGGGATCTCCGGTTTCCACGCCTTCTGAAGGCGCCGCAGCGGCTGACCGGCGGGGAACTCGATTCCTTCTTTCCCGATCGGAATGCGGTGAGGATGAAGGGCTACCAGTTGGTCGATCCGTCCGTGGGACTGGTTCAGGCCGATGGCCTCCAAACCGCTCGCGGCTGTCCCTTCGGATGCAACTTCTGTACGAGCCGGCAAACACGCTTGGCCTGCCGTTCGATAGAGAGGGTTATCGAGGAGATCCTCAATTGCGTGGAGCGGCATGGGGCCAGGATGTTCATCTTCTACGATGACACCCTGACCATCGAAAAAGACCGTATCATGGCCTTGTGCGACGGAATTATTCACCTCAAGCGAAAAGGCCGGATTCCGGAAGCGGTGGGGTTCTATTGCCTGACCCGTGCCTCGACGATATGCGACATCGCGCTTCTCGTTCGAATGAAGGAAGCCGGCTTCAACCGGATCACGATGGGGATCGAGTCGGGCAACTCGGACATCATGAAGGCGATGAAGAAGGGCTGCACCCTGGATGATTACAGGACCGCCTACGCCATGTTCGAGGAGCTTGGCATCACGAAGCGCGGCTCCTTCATCATCGGACATCCGTTCGAGAGCGAGGAAACCATCCGGGACTCGATCGATTTCGCGCTCGAACTGAACCTGGACGAAGTCGGCGTCAATATCCTGACCCCTTATCCTGGCCAGGAAGTCTATCGGGACGCCCATGCGGGACGCGGCTTGTGGCTGAGTCACCCTGCCCACTATCCGGAGCTTCACCAAGCCATGGATTGGCATGCCTATTGGAGCCTTCATCGGCGGTGGGGAGCCGCGCTCGTCGAGACGGCGACCCTGAGTTCGGCGGCGCTCGAATACTGGCATGCCCGCTTTCTCCAGGAAGTGTACGGGGCCCCCCAGATGGCCAAGCGGCGGGAGAGGCAATTGTTGATGGGCAATACCGATCCTTTCTGGCATCGTCCCTGGATCACCCACGCCAAGCGGAACGCGGAACGCTTGGCGGCGGAAAGGGGCGCTGGAATGCCGGCGTTTCCAAAGCCCCTTCATCATGAATATACGTACCGGCCGATCTGGCTCGAAGACGTTCACAAGAGCGAACACCAGAAGGCCGAGCCTCAGTGGAGTGCCGAGGGCCGTTCCGAACAGGTGGCAACCTGACGCGGTTGTCGAGCGAGATTCCGGCGGATGGAGGCGATGCCATGGGTTCCAAAGCGTCCGAAGCGATGGAAGAACACGACGAGGCTTGGTGGGCCGACCGACGGGCCGAGGCGCTGAACGCGCGGGCGGCCAAGGGCGAGGTCCTGCGGATTCCGTCCGCAGCCGATTCCCGCTTCGATCTTCGGCGGTTCCTGGCCAGCCGGCCCGCCTATCCGCCGTCGGTCAACGTCTCGATTTCCGACGAATGCAATCTGAAATGCACCATGTGCCCCATGTACGGCGAGGGATACGAATCCCTGCAGGGCGACAAACACCACGGCACCATGAGTTTCGAGAACTGGAAGCGTTTGATCGATTCCGTCCCCGACATGTCGAAGACCTCCATCGGCCCGGCGTCCTGGGGCGAGCCGCTGCTGAACAAGCGCATTTTCGACATGATCGGCTACGCCCTCGACAAGGGGGCGCGGACCTTGGCCTTCAATACCAACGGGACGGCGCTGACCGACCGGAATGTCGACCGGCTGCTGGATCTGGCGGAGCGGAAGGGCGCCGACTTCTACGTCCAGGTGTCGCTGGACGGATTCAAGGAAAGCTGCGAAAGCCAGCGCGTGGGCGTCGACTACGACCGCGTGCACGCCGCGCTCTGCCGCTTCATCGAGGAAAACCGCAAGCGAGGCAATCCGATCCGCCTTTCCACCGATCTCAGCCGGGTCCGCCAGCCGCGAGAGGAATGCGACCGGTTCATCGACTATTGGTGCCGCAAGGGGCTTTGGCAGGTGGTGGTTCAGGGGTCGACCCTGCAGGACAAGACCGGCCAGGGGGGTACGGTCTGGGATCGCGCTTCGCTCCTCCATCCGGAGCTTTTTCCCGACGACGCGCCCGAGAAGTTCGGCTGCGAATTCCTGCGGAATCATCTGGCCGTGAGGTCTGATCTGCAGGCCTACGCCATCTGCTGCCGCGACTGGTTCTTCTCGCAGAAGGAGGACATGGGCAAGGTGCGGATCGAGGAAGTCTGGAACTCGCCCCATTATCGGGAGATCGTCCGTCGGCAGTTCGAGAACGAGCCCGGCACCATTTGCCACGGCTGCGAATACAAGTTTCGCGAGCTGTCGAAACACCGCGAACGCGATATCTGGTTCGGCAAGCACCTGTATCGCCGGGTACAGACGTTCTACAGTGACCACTACACCATGGACCCCGTGCGATACCGGGAAACGGCACGAGACTGACGGCATGACCGAAGACTTTCCGTTCATCGACCTGCAAGCCCAACGCCATCGCCTGGGCGATGCCATCGATCTGGCCCTTCGGCGGGTGCTGGAACGTGGCGACTTCATCATGGGGAAGGAAGTGGCGGAACTGGAACGCCGTCTCGCCGGCTTCTGCGGCGCGCGCCATGCGGTGGCCTGCGGCAGCGGCACCGATGCCCTGCTGCTGGTTCTGTTGGGCCTGGGAGTCGGGCCGGGGGATGCGGTCTTCGTTCCCGCGCTCAGTTTCGTCGCCACCGCCGAAACGGCACCCCGGATAGGGGCCACGCCGGTGTTCGTCGACGTCCGTCCCGACACGCTCGACATGGATGCCGCCAGCCTGGAAGCGGCGATCGCCGAAGCCCGCCGGCTCGGGCTCAAGCCGCGGGTCGTCATGCCGGTGGACCTTTACGGCCAGCCGGCCGACTATGCCGCCCTGCTTGCGGTGGCCGAGCGCCACGGACTGGATCTGGTGGCCGACGCGGCCCAAAGCTTCGGCGCCAGTCTGGATGGCGTCCCGGTGGGACGGTTGGCCCGCCATACGGCCGTCAGCTTCTTTCCCGCCAAGCCCCTCGGCTGCTTCGGCGATGGCGGAGCCGTCCTGACGGACGACGATGGCTTGGCCGATTCGGTCCGATCCCTGCGCCTGCACGGCAAGGGGACCCACAAGTACGATAACGTCCGCATCGGAATGAACAGCCGGCTCGACACCCTTCAAGCGGCGGTCCTGCTGGAAAAGCTCGTCATCTTTCCCGACGAAATCGTGGCGCGGAACCGCATCGCTGCCCGTTACGCGCAAGAACTGGCGGGAACGGTCGAACTGCCGACGCTGCGGCCGGGAGCGCTATCGGTCTGGGCCCAGTTCGTGGCCTTCGTCCCCGAGCGCGAGCGGATCGCCGCGGAATTGGGCAAGCGCGGCATCCCGACCATGATCCACTATCCGATCCCCCTGCATCGTCAGGCCGGCTATCTGGGATTTCCCGTCGCGCCCGGGGGGGCGCCGGAAGCGGAGCGGCGGTGTCGGAACGTGCTGTCCCTGCCCATGCACGCCTACCTGGACGACGCCCGCCAGGATCGGGTCGTCGCCGCCTTGCGGGAAGCGGTCAGTGCACTCCCAGCCGGTTCCGCCGGGGCCTGAAGCGCAACGCGATCTCCTGGCCGGTGGCGATGGATTCGTAGATGGCCTGGATCAGTTCCAGAGACTTGCGCCCTTCCAGCCCGCCGACCAGCGACACCGCCCGCTTGCCCACGCTCTTCACCACCGAGTTGAGAAAAGCGACATGCCCGAAGCCGTAGACGTCGGGGGGATTTTCGCGGAACCGGGCCAGGATGTCGACGTCCTCGGGAACGGGATCGGAGAAGTTCCAGGTTTTCATCTCGTTGACCGCAAACCCGCCGATCTCCACGGTGCCGCGTTCTCCCAGGATGCTGAGGGAACCTTCCAGGTCTTTGGGGCGCGTCGCCGTCGTGGCTTCGATGACTCCCAGGGCGCCGCTGCGGAAGCGGATCAGCGCCACGCCCGTGTCCTCGGCCTCGATATCCACCAGCGCACGGCGCGACATGGCGAAGACGCTTTCCGGTTCCCCCAGGAACCACTGCAGGAGGTCCACGTGATGGCTGGCCTGGTTGGCGAACACGCCACCGTCCTCGCCCCAGGTTCCGCGCCATGAATCCATGTCGTAATAGGCCTGGGTCCGGCACCAGCGCACCCGCACGGTTCCCATGACGATCCGGCCGAAGCGTCCGGCGTCCATGGCCTCGCGGAGCTTCACGACCGGCAGGTTGTGGCGGTTCTGCTTGACGACGAACAGCTTGATTCCCGCGTGGTCGCAGGCCCGGATCATGGCGTCGGCATCGTCCAGGGCCAGGGCCATCGGCTTTTCGACCACGATGTGCTTGCCGTAGGGCGCCAGTTCCAGGGTATGGGCGGCGTGGTGGCCGCTGGGCGTCAGGATGGAGATCACGTCGACGTTGCCGCCCTCGCGGCGCATCATGTCGTGCATGTCGGTATAGGAGGGAACGCCATGCTTCTTTTCCATGGCGCGGGCCCGTTCGGGCACGATGTCGCAGACGGCGGCCAACCGGGCGTTCTTGATCTTGTGGGCGGAGAGGATGTCGGCATGCTTGGCGGCGATCCGCCCGCAGCCGACGAGGGCGAAGCCGAGGGTCGTTGACATTCTTGTCCTCCTCCAAAATTCTTCCGGAGTCGGTGGAGAATACTCTAACCTGAGCGAATCGTCGAGACGAATGGACCTGCATTTCGGAGGCGCGGCGGCATGAACGGTCTCGTGGGCCTGATCCCAGCGGCGGGGCGGGGAACCCGGATGGGATCGCCATTCGAGGGGTTGCCCAAGCCTCTGGTCGAGATCGAGGGACGGCCGTTGCTGGCCCATGCCCTCGAAACCTTGGTTGGCCTGGGGGTGGCGGAAATCGTGGTCGTGACCGGACACGAGGCGCGGCTGGTCGAACGAGCACTCGCGGCGATGGCCTGCGCCGTTCCCGTCCGGACGGTCCGCCAAAGCCCGCTTCTGGGGTTGGCCCATGCCATCGCCGTGGCGCGTCCCCTGATCTCCGGGCCGCTGGTCGTCCATTGTCCCGACTCCCTTTATCGCGACCTCTCGGACTTGCGCCAAGCCCGCGATCGCTTCCTCGCCCGATCCCCGCGCGCGTTGCAGTGCGTGACCGTCGCGCCGACCGGCCGCTCCCACCGGAGCGCCTACGACGCCTTCGACGGCGTTCTTCTGGAAACGAACCTTTTCTCGGTCGGGGCCGGGGGGCGTCCCGGCCCCTTGCCGCTCTGGTCCTCCGGGGTGATCTTCCTGTCTCCGGAAGCCCTGTGCGGCCTGCCTGATTTCGAGGGACTGTCGGACGAACAACCTTTTACCCGCTATGTATCGAGCCTCCGCGACGCCGGGCCCTTTCTCGCCCATCTTCTCGGGAGCGGCCGGGACGACTTCACTTCGTCGGAAGACGTCGACGCCTACCGGCGCCATGGGGAGTCATGGGGGGCCGCCGGGGGAGGAACGGGGGTCAGCATCGTTCTCGTGGGCGGCGATGGGCGCTTCCTGCTGCACAAGCGGGACGACAAGCCCGGCATCCGCTATCCGGGACATTGGGCCCTGTTCGGCGGCAGCGCGGAACCCGGCGAAACGCCGGCCGAAGCGATTCGCCGCGAGGTACGGGAAGAGATCGGCTACGATCTGGACTGTTTTGGCGCCTTGCGCCGGTTCGTGCATGAGGGCAAGCGGGAATGGGCCTTCGTCGGCCGCGTAACGGCGGGGCTGGAGCGGCTTACTCTCCAGGAAGGAGCCGGGATGGCCTTTTTCCGGCCGCAGGAGATTCCGGACCTGCGAATCCGACCGGATGATCGCGAAACGCTTCTGGGGTACCTGGGGAGCGGACCGGATGGGTGAACGGATCGTCTTCTTCGGTCGCAACGCCGGGTACGGCCTGACCCTGTCCTGTTTCCGCGAACTCGTGAAGGCCACGCGGCAAGGGCCGCATGCCGTGGCCGCTACGGTCGTCTCCGACGACCACCACGGTGAGGACGGCACCTTGGAAGACCTCGCGGCCGGGGCCGGCCTGCCGATTCTCCGGCCTTCCGGCAACGACGTCGACGCGCCGGAATTCGTTTCCCAGGTGCGGGGCCTGTCGCCCACCCTGGGGGTGGTGGTCCAGTTCCCGAGGATATTCTCTCCGGAACTGGTCGCCGCGTTGGGGCGGGACGTCCTCAACCTTCACCGGGGATGGCCCCTGCGCGGCGGCAGCATCGACGAGCGCGCCATCGTCCAGGGATTGGATCGCTATGGCCTCATCCTCCATCGCATCGCCGGCCGGATCGACGGCGGCAACATCCTCGCGAGACGAGACTTCCCCCTGGCCTCGGACGAGACCGGCTACTCCATCGCCGCCAAGGCGGATCGCGTCGCAACCGATCTGTTCGTCGACTCCTTCCTGCCCCTGCTGGGCGGCCCGATTCCCGAGGGCGAGGTCCAGGACTTGGCGCGAACCTCCTATGGCGCCAAGGGGTGTCTGTCGGATCGGATCGACCTGGATCGTGCGGCTGGCGACATCGAGCGTTTGATCCGCGCCTTCCATCACCCGCGGAAGCAGGGCGCTGGCCTCGCGCTACGCTGGCGGGGCCAGGACGCGCTCCTGAGGGTCCAGCCCCCGGCGACGATCGGCGATGCGGGCGGAAGCCCCCCGGGAACGGTGCTGGACATCGATGGCGATGCGGCGACTTTCGCCACCGGGCAGGGGTCCCTGACCCTCGTCAAGGCCATTCCCGTGGCGCCGGGACGGCTACTCCGCTCTTGGCGGGTCGTGCCGGGGGACCGAATCGACGGGTCAGAGAGTTTCCAGTAACTTTCCCTCGCGGCGATAGCCGAGGCCACAGACCGGGCAGGACGCCCGGTCCCATTCCCCTTTTGGCAGCCGGTGGCCGCAACGGCAGGCAAAGCCGGAAAAGCGGGCCGGGTTGCCCAGGACGATGGCATGGGGCGGGACGTCGCGGGTGACCACGGCCCCGGCCCCGACCAAGGCGTATTCACCGACAGTCACGCCGCAAAGGATGGTCGCGTTGGCCCCGATGGTGGCTCCGCGCTTGACCAGGGTAGGCAGGAACTCCGACCGACGATCCACTTTGGCCCGCGGGGTAAGCACATTGGTAAAGACGCAGGACGGGCCGCAGAAGACTCCCTCTTCCAGGGTGACGCCCTTGTAGAGGCTGACGTTGTTCTGGATCTTGCAGCCGTCGCCGACGGTCACGTCGGGTCCGGCCATGACGTTCTGACCCAGGACGCAGTTACGGCCGATGCGGGTGCCGGGCAACAGATGGACATTGTGCCAGACCCGGCTACCCGCGCCGACGATCGCGTCCCGGTCGACGAAGGCGGAGGAATGGATGGTCGGTCCCGCACCCTCCGCCCCCCCCGGACGGACGGGGCGGCCGACGGCGATGCTCTCCTCGGCGGCCCACAGTACTTTCAGGACGCGCCGGCCCTCGCGGCCATCCGTGCGTGGCACGGCCCCGGTGGCGACGCAGTCCAGGAAGTGGCGGATTTCGGTTTCGAGGGGCTCCGCCTGGTCCAGAATCTCGGGCACGGGCTCGGTACGTACGGGCACCGGATACTGTCCATCCCAGGAAACCTCGTGGAAATAGACCAGAAGCTTGCGGTCCCAGGGTTCGCCGTCGTTGAACACCATCATGCCTCGGTCGCCGACGACGACCAGTTTTTGCTCTTTGAAGGGATGGAGCCAACTGACGAAGATGTGTGCGCTGCCCCCACCCGGAAACCGCATATGGGTGAATGTCAGGTCGTAGACCTCCTTTTGCAGGAAGTTCTCGCCGGTGGCCAAGACTTCCACCGGCTCCGTGCCGAACAAATCCAGAATCATGGAAATGTCGTGGGGCGCGAAGCTCCAAAGAATGTTCTCCTCTCGCCGGAACTTGCCGAAGTTCAAGCGTGAGGAATAGACGTAACGCAGCTTGCCCAGGGTGCCGGCCTGCACCAATTCGGTCAGGCGGGTGAAGGCGCTATGGTATCGAAGGAGGTGTCCCACCATCAGAACCCGGCCTCGATCTTCCGCCAGGCGGGAAAGCTCCCCGGCCTCGTCGATATGCAGAGTCAGCGGCTTCTCGACGAAGCAATGCTTGCCGGCTTCGAGGGCCTGGCGGGCGATGCCGAAATGGGTCTCGGCCGGGCTGGCGATGGCCAGCGCGGCAATCGCCGGATCGGCGAGAACCGCTTTCAGGTCGCGAGCGGGAACCCCGAACTTTTCGGCATGGGAGGCCATGGTGTTGGGGTTGGCGTCGACGATGGCCGCCAGGGCGCCACCGTCGTGCAGGACGCGCGCGATGTTCTTTCCCCAATAACCGCAACCCACCAGGGCGACGTGGGGACGAGGGGGCGTTTGCATGGCCTTGGATATCCTGTTCCCAATCTTCCGCCAGAATATCGGTTTCTCCGGCGGTATTCCAGGCCCCGAGGCGCCGTGGCGGCGCCGGTTGCGCAATCCGGTTCGCCGTGGGAGTATCGGGCGTCGAGGCTGGGAAGATGGGCGTTCAAGGGAGGCGATGCGATGACGGTGTCGCGGCAGTACCGGCTGGTCCGCTTCACTCCCCTGGCCTATGCGGGCGTCGAACGGATGATCCGGGACGCCTTGCCCAATTCCGCGACCGCGTCCTATGAAACTCTCCACGAAGCCTATTGCGCCCTTTCCCCGCTCTATTCGGACACCGTGCCGCGGGAATTGCGGCGTCTCGGCAACGAGACCTTCGACTTCGTGGGAGATTCTCTGCTCCTGCAAGGCCGATGGGCGATGGGGCGGAACATCCCGACGCCTGCCGATCCCCGCCGCATCCTGCGCGAGATCGCCTTGGC
This sequence comes from Magnetospirillum sp. WYHS-4, assembly GCA_039908345.1. NCBI lineage: Bacteria > Pseudomonadati > Pseudomonadota > Alphaproteobacteria > Rhodospirillales > Rhodospirillaceae > Magnetospirillum > Magnetospirillum sp. WYHS-4. The sequence goes on along the minus strand of JAMOBD010000011.1, from coordinate 13,051 downwards.
GCAGCTTCGCGAGACGAAGCCGGACGTGCTCTACCTCCAGGGCGCCAACCATCCCTTTTTCCAGCAGATCCTGACGGAGGACCTGCGGGACCAGGTTCCGTCGTTGAAGCTGGTGGTCGGCTATGTCGGAATTCCGATGGCTCGCCACGAAGTCCGCCATGTCGATTGCCTGATCGCCTGCGCGCCCGCCATCCGCGAAACGTTCCTCCGCCAGGGGCGGGCGGCGGAAATGGTTTACTACGGCTTCGATCCGGCCGTGGACGACAGGCTGTCGGCTTGGCGGGCGGCGGGCGACCGGGATGCGGAGATCCACGCCTTCACCTTCGTCGGCAAGACCGGGTTCACCAGCCGGGACGTCCGGGAACACCTGAACCGTTACTGGGACCTGCTCAGGCTCATGTTCGCGACGGGGTTGGAGGTCTGGGCCGACGAGGACATGGCTGCCGCCTGGATCGGGATGGATGGCGCAATGGCAGAGGCCCTTCGCGCGATGGTCCGCGACGCGCCGGCCGAAATGGCCGTCGACGCGGTCCGGATGGTGCTGCAACGCCGCCACGGGATCGAGGATGTGCGGTTTCCCATCCGCAGCCTGTTCCCGGAACGCTGCCACGACGCGGTCTACGGGCTGCCGATGTACGACCTGCTGGCGCGATCCCGGATTTCCTTCAATCGGCATGTGGACATCATGACCGGCTGTGCCGGAAACATGCGGATGTTCGAAGCGACGGCCATGGGTACCTGCCTGATGACGGAGGCCGCGGCGAACATGCCGGATTTGTTCGAGGCGGACCGCGAAGTGGTGACCTATCGATCCGTCGACGAAGCCATCGACAAGGCCCGGTACCTCCTGGACCATCCCATGGAAAGCGAAGCCATCGCCCGGGCCGGGCGGGAGCGGACCCTGCGCGACCACAGCCTGGTGCGGCGGACGGCGGAGATCCACGAAATCATCGCCGCCCGGCTTGCCTGAAAACTCAAGCCCCGGCGTTCTCGAAACAGAGATAGTGGTAGAGCGATCCCCAGATGTCCCGCAAGATGGGGCTGGCATGATAGCGGGCGACGAGGGACTCCAGGGCGCCGTCATGCACGCCGATCCCGCGCATTTCCATCCCCAGTCCGGGAACCAGGGCGTCGAGGTAGGCGGCGAGGGGTCCGGGAATCTCCGGCAGGTCGCCGCGGGGGGGATAACCACCGGAGAACCGTGCGATGGCGGCAATCAGGTCCGCGATGTCGCCGACGATCGTTGCCGCCTCTTCCCTTAGGTCGGGACGGGACAGGGGCCGCCCGGTAAGGAAGAATGGCAGGGCGGCGAGCCATTCCTCCCTGAGCGATTCGCGCCAGGTTTGCGGAGGCGGAACATCCTTGTACCAAGCCATTCGATCACGGAGCGTCCAAACCGGGGACGCGGTGCGGAAGCGACCGCCCAGCGGTTCGATGACCTTCAGGATGTCCTCGAAGCTCCAGAGGGATAGGGCGAAGGGGTTGACCAACTGGTCTTCCCACCAAGCGGAAAAAGGCCGGGAGGCGTTCAGTTTGGCGAAATCGTCGCCGAACAGGCGACCCGCCAGGGACAGCGACGGCGCCGCGAAGACGTCGTCGATGCCGGCCAACCGGCAGGCTTGCCAATGGATCGCCCGCTTCATCATCTCGATCATCCCGCCGGTGCGGTCGTCGAACGAGACGACCGCCAGGCCGCGGGGTTTCAGGAGCGCCAGCATCCGGCCCAGCATGGCATCCCGGTTGGATAGGGTGTTGAGGAAACCCTCGGCGATCGCCAGGTCGTAGGTTCGGTCCGTCCGGAAACCGGCCATGTCGGCCGCGACGACGGCAACCAGGCGTTCGGACAGTCCGAAGCGGTCGAACAGATCGCGCAGGCGGGCATGGGCCGCCACATTGGGTTCCACCAGGGTGACGCGGGCCCCGGCTTCCGCCAGGACGAGGGCGTTCTCTCCGGAATTGCAGCCGAACTCGATCACGTCCCGACCTTCCAACAGGCCGAAGGGTATCCCCAGATGCCGGTCGTAGAGATTGCCTCGCTTTTCCCGATGCCGACGAAAGGCTTCCGGGGTTTCCAGGTTCAAGGGAACCGGGTCCATCTTTCTTTGGACGTAGTAGTCGAGAAGGGTCGGATCGTTCATGTCGCCTCGGGCTGGGAACTGAGGGGGATGCCATCGTCTTCCAGGATGGCGCCGACGATGGCCGGGTCGTACTCGTCGGGCGAACCGGGCGGGAAGACGTCGCGAAAGACGATGGGATGGCGGAACGTCCATTCGTTGAAGGGCGAGATCAGGTTCCCGACCGTCTTGTAGAGGCGGGCCTGGCCGAGGTCGAACGGGCCGCCGATGGTCGCCGCCGGCTGCTGGACCGAACTCAGCGCCAGCATGGCGAAATCGGCACCATCGGCAAGCACGCGGACCTTCTTCCAATCTTCCGGGCTCGGGAAGATGTTGGCGGCCAGATGGCCGTCGACGCTGGTGAATCGATAGGTCCGGTAGCGGGCCAGGGCGCCGGCCGAAATATAGACCGGGTCCAGGCAGAATCCATGGGCGATCACATCCCTGCCGCGCTTCCAGAACAGCACGCCGGGCGGACAACTGAAATCCCGGTTGGCGGGGCTGACGAAGGCGCATCGGGTGATGGCATGCATGTGTTCGGCGATCATGCCCATCAGGTCCGGCGCCTTGATGCGAATAGGGCCGTTCGGTTCGGCGAAGCGGGCCTCCAGTTCGGGAACGAAGGTTTCGCGCCGACAGATCATGCTGGTCATGCAGATGGCCTCATGCCCATCTTCCGCCAGTTCGGCCAAACGCCCATAGGCGCCGTCGGCGAATACGGTGTCGACCGCCAGGGGCGAAATCGCCGCATCCAAGGCCCGGGCCAGGTCGATTCCGGCGTGCAGCGCCATGCTGAAGGCGTAGTACATGAACAACGTCGGCTTCAGGTGTTCATCCCGCTGCACCACCTCGACGGGCATGAAGATGGGCTCGACGGGACAGATGTCATGGAACAGGTCCAGGGCCCCAGTGGCCCGTAGCGCCTCGTAATCGGGAGGCGTGGTGACGAGGGCGATACGCAAATCGAACCGCCGGGCCAGGGCCGGCATGTTGCCGGGGGCGGCCAGGCAGCGGAGGTGGCGGGCGCAAAGGGGTACGTAGTCGGCTCCCCATGCCACGGTGGCATGGATCATCCGGGGCTTGCCGGTCGCGGTCGCCAGCAGGCGGGCCGCCCGCTCCGGGGTTTCGGCCAAGACCCGCCGCATCCATTCGCAGAGATGGCGATAGCGGGCGAAGACTTGCGTTTGCGACGGGTCGGCGAAGGCGGGCGCCCCCGTCACGGTGGCGAGAGCCCCTTCGAGATCGCCCAGGCGCAATTGGTGGTTCAGCAGCGCTTCGAGAACTCCGAAATCTTCCGGCATGGCGTGGGCGGCGTATCGAAACGCCACCAGGGCGAGGTCCTCGCGCCGGGCGTTGGTCAGGCGATGGCCGAGCGCCGTCACGTCGGCGATGGACTTCCGTACCAGGGCCAAGAAGAGAGACGGCGCCGCGGCGGATTCGGCCCGGCGCAGAAGAGCGAGCGCCCCTTCCGGATCGTCCGCCCCCATCAGGGGACGGCAAAGGCCGAATAGCGATGCCGGATCGCCCCCCTCGGCCAGACGGCGCAGCACCGCCGCCGCCTTGGCCTTCTGCCGGTCGAGAAGCAGCGTGGTTGCCAGGACCGCCAGGATCTGGATGTCGTCGGGGGCCAAACCGCGCGCCCGGTCCAGAATCTGGATGGCCAGCGCCGGCTGCCCGCCGGCCATCAACTGCCGGGCATGCCGCAACAGGCGGTAAGCCTCGGCGTTCGGGGTGGAGTCGTTCACCCGGCCAGTTCCTTGGATAGCCGGACGGCATAGGCTTCCAATTCGGCCGCCGGCGCGTCGTCATCGGGCGCCCAGGGCGCGATGACCATCTCCTCGCGCCGGAAAGGGCCGTTGGTGATTTCATGGAAGACCACCCAGTCGCTTCGCGGTATAAGTGTATGGAAGCGGGATTCCGAAAGTCGGTAGAAAAAGGGCTTGCCGCTGCCCGTCGGCCCCAGGGTCAAATGGCTTTCGATGCGTCCGGCATCGTCGAAGATCACCACGTCCAGGTCACCTTCCACCATATGGTAGCTTTCGCTCTTTCCCGGATGCCGGTGGGGTGGCACGTAGTTGCCGCGGGCATGGACGATCAGCATCTGGTGCAGGGAATCCTCGACGCCAGGATGGGCGCAGAGCCGGATCCGCCGCCGCGCATTGGTGGCCGCCATCGTCTTCAGGGCCGCGACATCGGCTTCGTCGACATGGGTTCCCGCCAGGGTCGTATAGAGGACTTCCTCGGTGATCCGGACATAGGCCAGTGTCATGATCCACGGGCTCCGAAGAATTCCAGGACCGCATCGGCCACCCGTTCGCGTTGCGCTTGGGAGATCTTTTCGCTGGCGGGCAGGCAGAGAACCTTGCCGATCAGGCGCCGGGCATTGGGGAAATGGGCCCGCGATCCGATGTAAGGGGCCTGTTCCGGCATCAGGGGGGCGTGCTGGACTTGGCTTTCGATTCCACGCTCGGCGAGGAAGGCCTTGAGGGCATCGCGGCGGTCGGTGCGGATGGTATAGGTGGAGTAGGCGCTCTCGGCGCCGGCATCGCTCCTTGGCGTCTCCACCACCCCGGCCAGGCGTTCCGTGTAGTAGGCGGCCGTCGCGCGCCGTGCCGCTCGCCGCGCCCGGTAGCGGTCCAGCCGTACCAGCAAGGCCGCCGCCTGGAGGGTCTGGAGCCGACCGTTGTGGCTGACGTACTTGCAGGTCTCGCGGTCCACCATGCCGTTGTAGCGGAGGGCGCGGAGCGTCTCGTGCAGGGAGGCCTGGTCGGTCGCCACCATGCCCGCTTCGCCCAGAGAGGCCAGTCCCTTCATGGAATTCATGCTGAAGCAGCCGACATCGCCGAACGATCCGGCCGGACGGCCGCCGCGGGTCGCGCCGAAGGACTGGGCGCAGTCCTCGACGACGAAGAGGCCATGGCGGGCGGCGATCGGCAGGATGGCTTCCATTCGGCAGATCGTTCCCGCCCAGTGGACGGCGAGGATGGCCCGCGTGCGTTCGCTCAGCAGGGGCTCGATGGTCCCGGCGTCGAGATTGAGATCGTCGCCGATATCGGCGAAGACCGGTTGGGCTCCGGCCAGGGCGATGGCGTTGGCGGTGGCGACGAAGGAAAGGGGGGTGGTGACGACCTCGTCCCCCGGCCCGATGCCGAGCGCCTTCAGGGCGAGGATCAGGGCATCCGTTCCGGACCCGACGCCGATGGCATGGCTGCGGCCGATTTCCATTGCGAACCGGCGTTCGAGCTCCTGGACCTCGGGCCCGAGAATGAGGCGGCCATGATCGAGAACCGCCGCCATGGCTGCCAGCAGGTCGGCACGCTCGCCTTCGTCGAGGACGCGGAGATCGAGAAAGGGTACCTGCAAGGCGGCCATGAACGTCTCCAGCAATCACGCCAGCTTAACCCGTCCGGTCCGGTCGTTAAAGGGGCCGAATGTCCTGGGTGGAGGATCGCGGCGCGCCCTACGAGATGTTCGTTCCCGACGGAGGGGAGGTGGATGGGATTTTTGTACATGAATAATATCTAATTGACGGAAATTGCGCGATCTTTTTGTAATAGCCATAAAATATATATATGGGATCTTCCAATCTCTCCGCGTTAGCATATCGCCGTGAACGCACATGGAACAGGCGCCAAGCGGGCGATGATCGTCATCGGCAAGGACGGCTTCATCGATTGGGCCCGTTCCAGCGACCCACTGCTCAAGTCTGGTGTCTTCTACCGGGCGCGCCAGGAAGTTGTTCCGCTGCCCGAGGCGTCCCTGGCCGCCCACCCCGAGAGGTATTCCGACATCGACGCCGATGTCGTCCACCCTCGCGGTGTCTGGCCTGGAGACGAGGACGTCAGGGAATTCATGATCTTCGGGAATCGAACGGAAATGACGATTTCCTTGCTTCTCTATCCCAACGATGCGCCGGCCAGGCGATGGGGCGATGATCTGGACGAACCCAAGGAATGGGACACCTACGACCAGTTTGTCGCGCGGGGATAGGCCATGCCGCCACTAGGAACGGAACCTTGACTAACGCGCCACGCTAGTAAAGAATACGTTCTTAACGGCGCTCGCAAGGAACGATCTCGTTTCTTGCCTCTGGTTGGCGACCATCGTGGGAAGGGATCATGGGCGAGCGGAGCACGGGCAGGTACGAGCGGGTTGTCGCTGGTGGCGAGGAGGTGTCGGCCTTCATCCCGGTGCCGCTTCCTCCGGCCGCCCCTCCCCTGAACTTCGATGGAACGCTTGGCCAGCGGCTTCGCCACGCGGAGCATGCCCTGGCCCGGCTTGAGCTTGCCGGCGAGATGGTGCCGTCGCTGGACTGGTTCATCTACGCCTTCGTGCGCAAAGAGGCCGTGCTGTCGTCGCAGATCGAAGGCACCCAGGCCACGCTCGTCGACCTGCTGGCCTTCGAGGCGGAAGAGCAGGCACCACCCAACGCGGATGTCGAGGAGGTGTGCAACTACCTGGACGCACTCACCTACGCCCGCGACCAGGTGTCATCCGCAGAGGGGCTCCCCCTGTCGATGCGGCTCTTGAGCGAAACGCATCGGCGGCTGATGGCCGGTGTCCGGGGAGCAACCAAGCAGCCGGGCGAGGTGCGCCGCAGCCAGAATTGGATCGGCGGCAGTCGGCCCGGCAACGCCGTGTTCGTTCCGCCGCCCCCTCAAGTCTTGCCGGAGCTTCTCGGATCCCTGGAAACGTACCTCCACGGTGACGACCCGCTGCCGAAACTGGTGCGTGCCGGCCTCGCCCATGTGCAATTCGAGACCATCCACCCCTTCCTTGATGGCAATGGCCGCATCGGCCGGCTGCTCATCGTGCTGCTGCTGGAGCACTGGAACCTGCTGCGCGAGCCGCTGCTCTATCTCAGCCTGTTCTTCAAACGCCATCAGGCCGAATACTATCGCCGGCTCGATGCCGTCCGCACCGACGGCGACTGGGAGGGATGGCTCGACTTCTTTCTCGACGGCGTGGCGACGATCGCCGACGAAGCGGTGACGTCCGCCCGCGACCTGTTCACGGTGGTCGGCGCCGATCGCGCGCGCGTGCTCCAAAGCGGAACCGCCTCGGTCACTGCGGTCCGTCTGTTCGAGGCCCTTCCCCGCCACCCTGTGGTCACCGTCGCGTCGGCGATGAAACTGGTCGAGGCCAGCAAGCCGACCGCAACGCGGGCCATCGAAGTCCTGGTCGATGCCGGAATCCTTACCGAGACCACCGGCCGTCGGCGCGATAGATCCTTCGCCTACCAAGGCTATCTCGACCGACTGCGTGCTGGGACGGAGTTGCGCTGATGAGGGACTGCGCAGAATTGCGCCCCCTCTTGCTTCCACAGTGCTTCCACGGGGGCGATGGCAGTGCGGGGCGCCAGAATCAAAAAGCCTGTAACCATTTGAGGTTACGGGCTAATTTGGTTGCGGGGGCGCGCAACCGACGAGACCTCAATTTTGGTCCGGTCGAAGTCTGAGTTCGAGGTTTCTGCATGGCTGCACCGCGTCATAATGACTGCAAATGACCTCCGGAACGGTCTCCAATTGCTTTTCCGCCTCGGATGGCCGCCAGCAAGATCGCGAGGGTTCCGAGATCGAGGGCCAAGGGTCTGTTGGCAGATGAAATAAATTATTGGGATGAACGATTATCAATGCCGCAAAGAGCGAAAATGGCGAAATATGAAAATGGCCATCTAAAGTAAACATAAGGCACTGCCGCCATGTTTGCGTTATAAAGTAACGGCATATTCCTCGTTATTCTTCATATGTCACAAATATAAATATTATCAATTTTGGCGACTTTTTTCATACGCTACAAAATACCTAGAAGTCCCCCTTCCGGATCTGATATACGTCGGGGGCCTTCGGCTTTTCGATATAGGATATCTGGACCGAAGGATGGCGGGGAACAGCGGTCTTTGCATCGCCCTTAGCTTGACCTTTAGACTCGACGGGAGCGAGGTCCCTTGCCACCAGGGTAACGACCCGCCCCTTTTCGTCCGCGCCCCGGAAGACGAGGATGCCGCCATCGGAGAGTGCTCGATCGCGAACGATGCTGTCGGGCTGATACTGTCGCGCGGCGAAATAGTTCCGCAGCGTCAGGGTCACCACCTTGAGCTTCTCGATCTCCGCCTCCGCCTTCGCATCCCGCGCCCAAACGACGTTCACCTGGGTCAGTTTCTTGCTCTTGTACCCAAGGACATAGACCACGACGGCCTCGCCGCTTTCCGGAATCAGGTTCTTTACCGTGGCCGCTAGGATCGTTGTCTGCTCGACCGGGTGAACCTCCCTTTGGATAGTCTCTGGCTTGATGCCGAAATCGCGGACGATGGATTGGCGAACCTCCGCTTCGGTCATGCCGAAGTGAGAAGACCGGAATCCTTCGACCACACCCGGCTCGGCCTCGGCCGCCTTTTCTTGAACCTCTCCAGAGGCGGCCTTGTCCGCCCCCAGCCGCCTGGGCCTTGGCCAAGTCTTGCGTCGCCGCTCCGAGCTGGGCCTTGGCCGCGGCGGCCTCGGCCGCCTTGGCCGCCGCCTCGGTTTCCAGGGCTGCCTTGGCTTGTCCGTCCGGCTCCGCCGCCGCCTTGGCGGCCGCCTCGGTCGCTTCCTTGGCCGCTGCCTCCGCTTGAGCCTTCACCTGCTCGACCTGTTGCTCGGCCTTGTATTCCTGGACAGCCTTGCCGACCGCGTTGGTCATCGCGCTCGGCAAGTCCTGCGATGCCCGGGGGTTGCCATGGGAGCGCCGGTACCGCTCAGGAATGACTACGATGGGGTGGCGCTTCGGCGCCTTGCGAAGAGATCGGGCGACGCCAAGCAGACGCGGCGTCTGTTGGCGCTGGCGTCGATCTATGATGGCGGCAGCCGGAGCGAGGCGGCGGAATTGGGAGGGGGCGGCCTCCAGGTGGTTCGGGACTGGGTTGTCCGTTTCAATGCGGCCGGTCCAACGGGCCTGCTGGACGGCAAGGCTCCTGGCCAGAGGCCGAAACTGAACGCGGAGCAACGCCAAGCCCTGGCGGACAAGGTCGAGCGTGGACCGATCCCGGCGGTAGATGGGGTCACCTCAAGGAAATCTCCGCCCACGTTTCCCCCGGCGCCCACGCCGTGATCCTGCTGGACCAGGCCGGCTGGCATCTCTCCACCGACCTGACGGTTCCCCCCAACATCACCCTGCTGCCCTTGCCACCGAAGCCCCCGGAGCTCAATCCGGTCGAAAACGTCTGGCAGTTCATCCGCGACAACTGGCTATCCAGCCGGGTCTTCCAGTCCTACGACGACATCCTCGACCACTGCTGCCACGCCTGGAACAAGCTCATCGACCAGCCCTGGAAGATCATGTCCATCGGCCTTCGCCAGTGGGCTCATGGGTTCTAATCAATGCATGTTGGTATAAGGCGATGCCGTCAATGCCATCCTCACAGCCGTCGGACACAACCTCCGCCTCCTCGCAAGGTGGCTCCTACTGTTCGTCGCCTCGTTTAGGCTGCGGCCCCCAGGAGTTTCTTGGATTCAGGTCCGTTTGATCGCCTGATCGGGTTTTTCACGGGCGACTAGCTAGAGCATTGACCGCTCTGACGGAATCGCGGGGGATTCCCAAAGGGCCGGAAATCTGATTCAAGATGTGAGCTGGTGAGGGAGGCCAGCTCGCATGACCGCACCTCTTTCGAAAGACCTGCGCCAGCGCCTGATTGCCGCCGTAGCGGATGGGCAATCCTGCCGTTCGGCGGCAAAGCGCTTTGGTGTCGCGGCCTCGACGGCGATCAAGTGGACGCCTCCGGAAACTGGCATTGGCTCGGGTTTTGTGATTCCCTTTCTGTGTGACGGGACAGGGGGCGGATATGAAGGGTCAGGCTGGTTTCTGGGACATCGAGCACCGTCTGGCGGAGATTTCGGCCGAGGGCGATCCGCTGGAAAGGCTTTCGGCGACGGTCGATTTCGAGATTTTCCGCCCGGTTCTGGCCAAGGCGGTGCGGCGGAGTGATCCGGGCAAAGGTGGCCGGCCAGGGTTCGACCTGGTGCTGAAATTCAAGATGCTGGTGCTGCAATCTCTGCACGGTCTGTCGCTTCAGCAGGTCTCCTATCTGGTCCGCGACCGGCTGAGCTGGATGCGGTTCTGCGGTCTTGGTCCCGGCGACGCGGTGCCGGACGCCAACACGCTGTGGGATTTCCGCGAGGCTCTGATCACGGCCAAGGGGGCCCTGGACGGATTGTTCGGGCGTCTCGACCAAGACATCAGCGCCGCCGGCTACTTGCCCATGTCGGGTCAGATCGTCGACGCCACCCTGGTCGCGGCGCCCCGCCAGCGCAATACCGACGGCGAGAAGGACGCGATCAAGGCCGGCATGAGCGCCCGCGACATCTGGCCCGACAAGCCGGCAAAGGCAGCACAGAAGGATGTGGACGCCCGCTGGACGATCAAATTCGCCAAGGCCAAGCCTGCCGCCGACGGCACGCCGCGGATCGACATCGCCATTCCGGCCTTTGGCTACAAGGCGCACATCTCGATCGACCGCCGCCACGGCGTGATCCGGCGCCGCATCGTCACCGATGCCGCCGCCCATGACGGCACCCGCCTGCGCGAAGGGCTGGTCGATCCCAACAACACCGCCTCGGAGGTGTGGGCGGACACCGCCTATCGCTCCGAAGCCAACGAGACCTTCCTGCGCTCCATCGGCAAGGTCAGCCGCATTCACGTCAAGAAGCCGCGTGGCAAGCCGATGTCGCGACGGACGGCCGCCGCCAACGCCAAGAAATCTGCGGTGCGCGCCCATGTCGAGCATCCCTTCGCCGTTCTCAAGGGCCCGATGCGCCTCGTGGTGCGGACCATCGGCAAGGCCAGGGCCGAAGCCGGCATCACCCTGGCCGCCATGGCCTACAACATGAAGCGTTGGTGCTGGCTCGACAGGAGAAATGTGCCCGCATGATGCCGGAAGCCGGAAAATCGGCCATGCCGATCACCCCCGGACCAGCGAAAACATCCCAAGAAGCGCCACTCTCTCGGAATTCACCCGGCAAACCATCCAAAACAGCCCTCAAGCCGTCACGATGAAGGGTTTCCGGAGGTCTCCAAGTGGGTAACCCGCTGGCGCCAGGAGGGACATGCCGATCCCAAGCCCATCGGCGGCGACCGGCACTCGCACCGGATGGAAGCCCATGCCGGGGAAATCCTGGGCCTGGTCGACAAGACGCCAGACATCACCCTGATGGAGATCGTGGCCCACCTGGAAGCGACGCACGGGCTGCGGGTTGCCCACAGCTCCGTATGGCGTCTGCTGGACCGCCACGGCATGACGTTCAAAAAAAACAGCGCACGCAAGCGAGCAGCAGCGGCCTGACGTCCTGCGACGGCGACTGGCATGGTTCGAGCTTCAGCCGGAACTTGTGCCCGAGCGCCTGGTCTTCATCGACGAGACCGGCGCCTCGACCAAGATGGCTCGGCTGCGCGGTCGAGCGCTCCGTGGCGAGCGGTGTCCTGCGCCGATACCGCACGGACACTGGAAAACCACCACCTTCGTCGGCGCTCTCAGGCTGGACGGCATGACAGCACCCATGGTCCTGGACGGTGCCATGAATGGCCCGGCCTTCCTGGCCTATGTCGAGCAGGTCCTGGCGCCGACGCTGTTGCCGGGCGACGTCGTGGTCATGGATAACCTGCCGGCACACAAACTCGCCGCAGTGCGAGCCGCCATCGAGGCAAAGGGTGCAAAGTTGCTCTTCCTGCCGCCCTACAGCCCGGATTTCAACCCGATCGAAATGGCCTTCTCGAAGCTCAAGAGCTTTCTCAAGAAGGTCGCGGCCCGCACCAAGGATGACCTTTGGGCAGCCATCGCCACGGGCATCGACCTCTTCACCCCGGCAGAATGCCTGAACTACTTTGCCGCTGCCGGATATGACCGTGATTGAGCGGAAAATGCTCTAGTCGGCCGACTCGGCGCTCGATCAAGTCCCTGGACCCGGTGTAGGATCGCCGGGCCGCCACTTCGACTTCTACAGCGGCAGAAGGGCGTATTCGAGCCGTGGCGGCAGGACGCCCGATCAAGGTTATTTTGACAACCCACTACAGAAGGTGGCAGCATGATGTTCGCCGCAGCTGCCGGGCTTCATTGCGGTCGGGGTACTCCCTCCCTGCATGATCACAGGCGGCGGCATGACCCGACGACAACCGGCAAGCTTTCACTTATCTGCCGCCAAAACCTGTCCAAACGAATCCCGCCAGCTCTATGCCCCCTTTTCCAAGAGCAGAACTTTTGACGACCGAACACCATCGTACCATTGATACGCTTGTTGGCAGGGTAATCATTTGCAAAGGGTGCCACACCTGCTGCGAGAACAGTTCGGCTTTTGTGCTGTCCGGTGAGGTTGCAAGGATGGAGGCGCTTGGCGTGATGCTGCAGGATTTCGACGGAGTGCACTTCATTCCGTCAGCGATAAACGGCCGTTGTCCGATGCTAACAGGCGAGGGCCGTTGTTCGATATATGAAGATCGACCGATCGGCTGTCGATTGTTTCCCTTCTATCTGATGGACCGACGCACTCATCCGCGGCAGTGGGTGGTGTATCATTTCTGCCCCAAAGACAATCAGTATACCGTGACCAAGGGCGAACTTCTCCTGATGGCATTGGAAATTGAGAAGCAGCTGAGCCAAGATGAAATCGATGGCCTGCTGCATCAAGAAGCGGTGCTAGCTAGACGCGACGATCTGGAGGTTGGGCATCGCTGCTTCCTGAGCCTCCCCCCCCCCCGGGCCCCCTCAGATTCCGTAAATCTCAGTCCGTTCTCACCCCAGTATCCTGATCAGCATGATGAGGTCTGCTTCGTAGGGCCTCAGGGTGTCATGGTAGACCCAACTTGAACAGTGGAGGGGCGTTTTGGGAGAGGCCCCTATTGAAAATATTGGGTTTTTTGGCCTGAAATCCGGACCTGGCGAAAAATGTAGTGGAACATTTTCTCTGTCGTTG